>CANBEE010000021.1 GCA_947367415.1 uncultured Bacteroidales bacterium | reverse complement strand
GGCAGACCCTTGCGTGAACGTGGATGTCCTCCTGATGCACGACCTTCACCACCACCCATCGGGTGATCTACCGGGTTCATAACAACACCACGGTTGTGAGGACGACGACCCAACCAACGTGAGCGACCTGCCTTACCTGAAGATTCAAGAGCGTGGTCAGAGTTACCTACGCTACCGATAGTAGCCTTACAAGCGCTCAAAACCTTTCTCAACTCACCTGAGGGCAACTTGATTACACAGTAATCACCTTCACGAGAAGTCAACTGAGCAAAGTTACCTGCTGATCTTACGAGTACAGCACCTTGTCCGGGACGGAGCTCGATGTTGTGTACAACGGTACCAACAGGGATATTCTTCAGGGGAAGTGCGTTACCTATCTCAGGGGCAGCATTTTCGCCTGAAACGAGTGTCATACCTACTTGCAAACCATTAGGAGCAACGATATATCTTTTCTCACCATCAGCGTAGAACAACAATGCGATACGAGCCGAACGGTTGGGATCGTATTCAATTGTCTTAACCACTGCGGGAACACCGTCTTTCTCTCTCTTGAAATCGATGAATCTGAACTTTCTCTTGTGACCGCCACCCATGTAGCGCATGGTCATCTTACCTACGTTGTTACGACCGCCGGTAGAGTTCTTACCACATACAAGAGATTTTTCTGGTACCGATGCAGTAATCTCTTCGAAGGTACCAATAATCTTGTGTCTTTGCCCCGGTGTTATGGGCTTAAATGTACGTACTGCCATTTCTATTAAATGTTGCTATAAAAATCAATTGTGTCACCATCCTTCAAGGTTACGATAGCTTTCTTGAAAGCGTTTGATCTACCCTTGATAAGGCCAGACTTTGTCCAACGTGCCTTATTTTTACCGGCATAACGGATTGTATTTACCTCTACAACCGTTACGTTATACAAAGCCTCTACTTCGTTCTTAATCTCCAATTTGTTTGCTTCAGGACTTACAATGAATCCGAAACGATTAGACTTCTCTGTGATAGAAGTCATCTTCTCAGTAACCAAAGGTTTAACGATAATACCCATTTTTTAAGCCTCCTTATTCATTAAAGTTCCTTCGATAACAGCCAGCGCACTCTCAGTCACAACCATTGCGTCTGCATTCAATACCTGATATGTATTAACAGCAGATGCAACAGCCATATCCTGACGCTGTATGTTACGTGCTGACAAATATACGTTTTTATTTGCTTCGGGCAAAACCATAAGCAACTTTTTACCAGCCACTTTGAGATTTTGCAGCAATTCTACATATTGCTTGGTCTTGGGTGCCTCGAAATTGAAATCTTCAACTACCAAAAGAGCGTTTTCCTGCACCTTGTAGCTGAGCGCTGACTTACGTGCAAGAGCCTTCACCTTCTTGTTCAATTTGAAGCCATAATCACGGGGTTGGGGACCGAATACACGACCACCACCTACCAAAACAGGAGAGTTGATGTCACCACGACGTGCGCCACCACCACCTTTCTGACGGCCGAGCTTGCGTGTTGAACCTGAGATCTCACTTCTTTCCTTTGATTTATGAGTACCCTGACGTTGGTTAGCCATATACTGCTTTACGTCCAAGTAGATGGCGTGGTCATTGGGCTCAATGCCGAAGATAGCATCGTTCAAAACGACCTTTCTTCCGGTGTCTTCACCTTTAATGTTATATACGCTAACTTCCATTATTTCTCAACAATTACGATTGAACCATTGTAACCGGGAACAGAACCCTTCACTACAAGGAGATTGTTCTCAGGTTGTACTTTAAGCACTTGCAAGTTATGGATTGTAACACGCTCGTTACCCATGTGACCGGCCATACGCATGCCCTTGAACACCTTTGCGGGGTATGAACAAGCACCGATAGAACCCGGCTTGCGTGCGCGGTTGTGCTGACCGTGAGTTGTCTGGCCTACACCACCGAAACCATGTCTCTTAACAACGCCTTGGAAGCCTTTACCCTTTGATGTGCCCACTACAGATACATAAGCTGTATCACTGAACAAATCAACGGTGATAACGTCACCCAAGTTGTACTCATTCTCAAAATTCTTGAACTCGGCCAAGTGTCTCTTGGGAGTTACACCAGCTTTCTTGAAGTGTCCCATCAAAGGAGCAGATGTATGCTTCTCCTTCTTGTCCTGGAAGCCTACCTGTACGGCAGCATAGCCATCCTTCTCAACACTCTTTACCTGTGTAACTGTACAAGGACCTACTTCGATAACAGTGCATGGAACATTCTTACCATCGGCACTGAAAACGGATGTCATTCCGATTTTTTTTCCTAATAATCCTGGCATTTCAGTTAAATTTTTAATTTAATCACACTTTAATTTCTACTTCCACTCCACTCGGCAACTCCAGCTTCATGAGCGCATCAACGGTCTTAGCTGTAGAGCTGTAGATGTCGATGAGTCTCTTGTAAGAAGAGAGTTGGAACTGTTCACGCGCCTTCTTGTTAACGAAGGTAGAACGGTTTACTGTAAAGATTCTCTTGTGTGTAGGCAATGGAATAGGACCGCTTACGATAGCGCCTGTAGCCTTCACAGTCTTTACGATCTTCTCAGCTGACTTGTCAACCAAGTTGTGGTCGTAAGATTTCAGTTTGATTCTGATTTTTTGACTCATTGTCTTTGTTTAGTTAATAAATTATTAAAAGGTGGAGGGCCGATTAAGAGTCATTCGCTAATCGGCCTTTCCATTTTCATTTTCATACGAGGTCTGCACGTCCACCGTTCTCTTCGAGTACGGCCTTTGCAATCTGACGGCTTACTGCTGCATGATGGTCGTAAGTCATGGTTGATGTAGCACGACCTGAGGTGATACTACGCAGAGCAGTTACATAACCGAACATCTCTGCCAAGGGCACCTTGGCCTTTACTACACGAGCACCTGAACGGCTGCTCTCCATACCCTCTACCTGACCACGACGCTTGTTCAAGTCACCGATTACATCACCCATGTTCTCCTCAGGAGTAACAACCTCGAGACGCATGATGGGCTCCATAATCTGAGGAGCTGCCTTCATACATGCGTTCTTGAAGGCCTGGATTGCACAGATTTCGAATGACAACTGGTCAGAGTCAACCGGGTGGAATGAACCGTCGACCAGAGTAACCTTGAGTGAATCGAGAGGATAGCCACCGAGGATACCATTGCGCATAGCAGTCTGGAAGCCCTTCTGTACGGCGGGGATAAATTCACTGGGAACGTTACCACCCTTCACCTCGTTCACGAACTGCAAGCCACCCTGTGTCCAATCCTCATCAACGGGACCAACCTTAACGATGATATCAGCGAACTTACCGCGACCACCTGACTGCTTCTTGTAAACCTCACGGAGCTCAACAGTCTGAGAGATTGCCTCCTTGTAGCTAACCTGGGGACGACCCTGGTTACACTCTACGTTGAACTCGCGCTTCAGACGGTCGATGATGATATCCAAGTGGAGCTCACCCATACCAGAGATTACGGTCTGACCAGTCTGCTCGTCAGTCTTAACGGTAAATGTGGGGTCCTCCTCGGCGAGCTTAGCCAAACCGTTAGAGAGCTTGTCCACATCCTTCTGAGACTTGGGCTCAACAGCGATACCGATAACGGGATCGGGGAAGTCCATAGACTCAAGCATCACTGAGAGTGACTCGTCGCAGAGGGTATCACCAGTGCGGATATCCTTGAAACCTACACCTGCACCGATATCACCGGCAGCGATGCAGTCAACGGGAGTCTGCTTGTTTGAGAACATCTGGAAGATACGTGATACGCGCTCCTTCTTACCAGAACGGGGGTTGTAAACGTATGAACCTGCGGTTACGCAACCAGAGTATACGCGGAAGAATACCAAGCGACCTACATAGGGGTCAACGGCAATCTTAAATGCGAGAGCTGTGGTCTTCTCATCCTCCTGAGTCTTGAGCTCAATCACGTCACCGGTAGAAGAGTCAGTACACTCTACAACGGGCTGGTCGATGGGTGAGGGCAAGAATGCGCAAACGTAGTCAAGCAAGGTCTGTACGCCCTTGTTCTTGAATGAAGAACCGCAGAGCATAGGAACGAGCTCCATCTTCAAGCAACCGATACGAGCACACTTGATGATCTCCTCCTCAGTTACTGAATCGGGATCGTCGAGGTACTTCATCATCACCTCGTCGTCAAACTCAGCCACCTTGTCGAGAAGGTTCTCACGCCACTTGATAGCTTCATCCATCATATCAGCGGGGATCTCCTCTACAGAGTAGTCAGCACCCATGGTCTCATCGTGCCAAAGGATAGCCTTCATCTTGATGAGGTCAACTACACCCTTGAAGTTAAACTCAGCACCGATGGGGATTACAACGGGGCAAGGATTAGCACCGAGAACGGTCTTTATCTGGTTAACCACGCTGTAGAAGTCAGCACCCTGACGGTCCATCTTATTTACATAAGCGATACGGGGTACGTTGTACTTATCAGCCTGACGCCATACAGTCTCTGACTGGGGCTCTACACCACCTACTGCACAGTAAGCAGCAACGGCACCATCAAGGATACGCAAGCAGCGCTCTACCTCAGCGGTAAAGTCAACGTGTCCCGGGGTGTCGATAAGGTTGATCTTGTACTGTGTACCGTTCCACTTCCAACGTGTGGTAGTAGCAGCAGATGTGATAGTGATACCACGCTCCTGCTCCTGTGCCATCCAGTCCATGGTAGCAGCACCGTCGTGCACCTCACCAATCTTGTGCGTCAGACCGGTGTAGAAGAGGATACGCTCTGATGTGGTAGTCTTACCAGCATCGATGTGCGCCATAATACCAATATTTCTGGTCAGCGAAAGATCTTGTTTTGCCATTGTGAAAACGTATTTATTAAGTCCTTACCCTAAATTAGAATCTGAAGTGAGCGAATGCACGGTTAGCCTCAGCCATGCGGTGCATATCCTCCTTACGCTTGAAGGCACCACCCTGGTTGTTAAATGCATCGAGGATCTCAGAAGAGAGCTTGTCAGCCATGGTCTTACCACCACGCTTGCGAGCGTAGAGGATCATATTCTTCATACTGATTGACTCCTTACGGTCGGGACGAATTTCAGTAGGAACCTGATAGGTAGCACCACCGATACGGCGTGACTTAACCTCCACCTGGGGAGTTATATTGTCAAGAGCCTTCTTCCAGATTTCAAGAGCCGAGAGCTCAGAGTCAGCCATTTTGGCCTTTACCTTATCAAGTGACTCGTAGAAGATTTCGTAAGAGATATTCTTCTTACCATCATACATCAGATGGTTAACGAACTTTGACACCTTAACGTCATTGAATACGGGATCCGGGAGGACCATACGTTTTTTTGGTTTTGCTTTTCTCATTTCTTTCTTGAAAAGTTTTTTGTTTTCGTTTGGGGCTGCATTTTATGTTTTCTTCAACGTCCCCTCCGGGACATTTACTCAACCTTTATAGCTTATCCAACAAACCAAAACGTAATTTTATACTATTTTATGTTTGAGGGCTTTACCTCAGACTGCACATCGCTGCGCAGCCGCACTGTTGGGGATAAGCTTCGGCTTACTTCTTAGCTTTGGGGCGCTTAGCACCGTACTTAGAGCGACGCTGTAGACGGTTAGCCACACCAGCGGTATCCAATGTACCACGAACGATGTGATAACGCACACCAGGAAGGTCTTTTACACGACCGCCACGCACCAATACGATTGAGTGCTCCTGCAAGTTGTGGCCTTCACCGGGGATGTAAGAGTTCACCTCTTTCTGGTTTGTCAAGCGCACACGAGCTACTTTTCTCATTGCTGAGTTAGGCTTCTTAGGTGTTGTAGTGTAGACACGAGTACAAACACCACGACGCTGAGGACAGCTGTCCAACGCGGGTGACTTGCTCTTGTCCTCAAGCACCTGTCTGCCTTTTCTAACTAATTGTTGAATTGTTGGCATTTTGTTAATTTTTAATTATTTATAGTTTAATATAGTTGTCTTTTCCACACGAGCGGACAGAGTCCACTCCATATTCGGGGTGCAAAGTTAGCAACTTTCTTTCGATTGGGCAACAAAACCCTCGATTTTTTTCAAAGAAAATGTGTTATATAACATTTTTCCGCCACATTAGAGCACGTGCTGTACCCACCTTGGCAAACACGCCGCTGACTCTTGGCCGAAGAGTATCTTTCGTCACGAGGAAGTTGTCTGTTATCAATTAATATACACACTGCAATACCCTCCGCCACTGCCTACGTCATACAGTTCATCCGCCCAACATCAAGGCTGAATGAGAACTTCTCTACGCCTCGACAGCAACGCTATCAGGCTGAATCAAACGGTTCACTCCTCAACACTGCACAGGCAAAAAAAGAGCGGATCCCCAGGGGAGGGCATTTTTATTTCGCCTAAAAGGGTCAACACTATTTCGCCCGACGGGGTCAGCGCAACTCGCCCTCGGGGGTCAAATGCAAGCGGCTTTTCCATCACATTCCAAATGTGGTTCAACACATTGCGCATCGAAAAGAGCAAAAACATACTCACTTCAGAAAACATCTCCATCGAAGAGGTTGGCATTAAAGTCGGCATACCCGAGAGCTACAACTTCTCTCGCTGGCTCAAGGTTGTTACAGGCACTATCCCATTACGCTATCGTAAAGAGGCAAATCAATCAAAGACAAACTAGCCCAAATTACCTCAGTACTTACGTACAAGTATTGGAATACTTAAGGCTTAGTACTGGAGTACTTACGGCTAAGTACTGAAGTACTGTCAGGGAAGTACACGAATTCACTTAGATAAAGTGAGAATTTGCTCTAACGCCTCTGTCAAATCTTCCACATCAGGCACAGGGTTATCTGTAAAGATATATCGCACAGTACCACCTGGTTCGCTGATGTATATGCGCGGCACGCGGCGATGGGCAAATAGTTCATATACCTTCCGGTCACTTTAGGCTGAATAGGGCATATCAAGGCCCTGCTCTTCCCAATAGGTGGCTATTGAGGCCTCTTCCTCCTCACGACTGATAAGCACGAAAGCAACTCCTTGTGATGCGTATTCATCATACATACGCTGTACGCATGGCAATGCCTTACGGCAATCGGGACAGCCTGTATGAAAAAAACATTATCAGCGATGTCGTATCTCTCAATTCCTGTCCTATCACTACGGTGCCATCGTTCATCACTACCTTAAAATTTGGCAGTTTACTCCCGACAAGTATGACATCTTCGACCTCTGACATGTTCTCATCGATACACGAGATGCAAAAGGAAAGTAAAAGGAGCATATATATTATTCTACAGAATTGCTTCATCGCTCTCTTTATTAGAAGTTTACACAGTAAAATTATAAGGCGTTAAAAAATCAATACAACGGAGGATAAAAGGCATCCTCGATATGCTCGACCGTCTGATTGCCGGGTTCGCCAGTAATGGCAATGACATCGAAGCGCACTGGCCACGAAATACGGTGATAACGCACATAGGCATGTGCAGCCTGCACCAAGCGACGTATCTTATCGTCGGTGACGGCGTCCGCAGGGTCACCAAAGCGGTCGTCCTGGCGAGCCTTCACTTCCACAATGACAAGCACGCCATTCTTCTGAGCTACAATGTCAATCTCCTTATGCCCGAGACGCCAGTTGCGATCGCGTATGGTATATCCACGAGCCATGAGATAGGCCGCGGCACGGTCCTCACTAATCTGTCCGAATTCATTGTGCTGTGCCATAATATACCATTATATAATAATTGCCGTAAAGTTAGGTATTTATAGCTGTATACCCAACAAAAAAGGGGAAAAGTTATGGCAAATTCTCAAATAATCCTCTTATCTTTGCACTCAAAGATGCAACCCATAATCCAAGATTCCGAAATCCATGCTTCCCATCCATTTCGCCCCACTGCAAGGACATACCGATGATGTGTATCGTCGCACACACTACCAGCTGATTGGCGGCATAGAGCGCTACTACACTCCGTTCGTGCGGGTGGAGGCTGGTGACATACGCTCCAAGGACCAACGCGACATAGATCCGAAGAACAACATAGGGATACCGGTGACCCCACAGGTGATATTCAAGAATGCCAAGGAGCTGCTCTTCCTCGTCGAGGAGGTGGAGGCACTGGGATATCAGTCGATAGACCTCAATATGGGTTGCCCCTTTCCCCTGCAAGCAAAGCACGGGCGCGGATCGGGACTGCTCGCCCACCTCGACATCGTGGCCGAGGTGGCCAACATCATCAAGGCACGACCACAGTTGGCCTTCTCAGTAAAGATGCGTCTGGGATGGGAGAATGCCGAGGAGTGGATGCCCGCACTGGATATTCTCAACGACACTCCCCTAACCCATATCGCCCTGCATCCACGCACGGGTATGCAGCAATACAAGGGTAGCATCGACGAGGGTGCCTTTGAGCAATTCTATGAGAACTCCCGGCATCCGTTGCTCTATAATGGTGACCTGACGACACTGGAGCAACTACATGAAATGGAGGAGCGCTATCCTCGCCTGGCAGGACTGATGATAGGGCGTGGACTGCTAGCACGCCCCTCGCTGGCACGGGAGTATGCCGAAGGAGGTGAATGGAGCCACGAGGAACACATACGCACCCTGCGGATGCTTCACACAAAGTTGATGGAGGAATATGCCCGCATCGTTAAGGGGGATGCCCAGCTACATAGCAAGCTACGCTCTTACTGGGAATATACGGAACCACTCATCGGGCACAAACCGTATAAGAAAATAATGAAGAGTGGAAACTTGAGAAACTACCTAAACGCAATCGAGGAGCTGCGATAACAGCTCCTCGATGTTGTGTATAGGTTTTATTTCTTACGCCTCGCCCTTAAAATCGCTCAGGCGAGGTACATAGGTACCCTTCTGCTCGGGCAGGCGGATGGGACCAAAGGTCTGCTCGTACTTCTTGAGATTGTCCTGCAGAGCGAGCATCAAGCGCATGGCGTGCTCGGGGGTGAGGATTACACGTGACTTTACCTGTGCCTTGGGGAGTCCTGGAAGCACACGGATGAGGTCCATAATAAACTCTGACGATGAATGTGAGATGACTGCCAGGTTGCAGTAAACGCCCTGGGCTACATCTTCCTTCAGTTCTATCTGAAGCTGGTTTTCGGGTTTCTTGTTTTCCATTATGATGTTGATTTGTTGTTATTAAAGGCTATTAGGGGAGCTGACTAGCTGAGCAGTTCCTTTACTTTGGCCGAGATGGCGCGTCCTTCGGCACGGCCAGCCAACTGCTTGGTGGCGACACCCATCACGCGGCCCATATCCTTGGGACCCGCAGCACCTGTCTCGGCGATGATGTTCTGAAGGGCAGCTGTAAGTTCCTCTTCGGTCATCTGCTTAGGCAGGTAAACTTCGATGGCGGCTACCTGTGCCAATTCGGCTTCGGCGAGGTCAGCACGGCCTTGCTCGGTGTAGAGGGTGGCAGAGTCCTTGCCCTGCTTCACCAGTTTCTGGATAATCTTGAGGGCTGCATCATCGGTAAGCTCATCGGCTGCGCCGGGAGCGGTCTTTGCCTCAAGGAAATATTTCTTCACATTACGTAATGCTTCGAGGCGCACCTTGTCACGGGCTTTCATCGCCTCCTTGATATCGTTGCTGATTTGGTCGAATAGGTTCATATTAGTTTTTTTGATTGAATTGTTTTTATGGAGTTCAGGAGTCAGAAGTGCAGGAGTACAGACGATTGTCATTACACTTCCAAGCTCAAGCCTCCTTTCTACGTGCTGCCAAGTCTGCCAAGTCCTGCTTGGTACGCAAGTAGGTAGGCAGGGAGTCGATGGCATCGATGAGGTCGTCATTGAAGAGGTCGTCGCCCTCCATCACGAAGGCATGGATGGTGCGCTTGGCAGCGAGGTTGTCGTCGCCATAGTAGTGCGAAATCATCTCGGCACTCTTCTGCTCCTCCTCTCTGCGTGCAGCCTCATCCTCGGCGCTCTCCTCCTGCACGGGTTCTTCGATATCCTTCTCCACCTTGATGGTTGTGTCGCTCATGCCGGGAATGTTGCTCACGCCAAAGCCGGTGGCAAGGATGGTAATCTTCACCTCCTCGTCGAGCGACTCATCAGTAGCCATACCCCAAATGACCTCGATATCCTTGCTGAGGAACTTGTCGGTGAAGCGGCCAATCTCCTCCATCTCCTCCACCACCAGCGGGTGCTTGGGGCTGTCGTAGATATTGAAGAGTATCTTCTTGGAGTTGTAGATGTCGTTATCATTGAGCAGCGGTGAGTGCAAGGCATTCTCGATGGCTTCGGCCAAGCGCTTCTCGCCCTTACCGGTGCCGTAGCTCATGATGGCCACACCACCATTGCGCAGCACCTTGCTCACATCTCGGAAGTCGAGGTTGATGGTTCCCTCCGTAGTGATAATTTCAGAGATACTCTTCACTGCAATGGTCAGCGTATCGTCGACACGGCGGAAGCCCTCGCTCACCTTGAGATTGGGGTATATCTCGAAAAGGCGCTCGTTGTTGATGACAAGCAGTGCATCGACATGCTTGGAGATAGCATCGACACCCTTGAGTGCCTGCACAATCTTGGGGCGCAACTCAAACTTGAAGGGTATGGTAACCACGCCCACGGTGAGCACGCCCGACTCCTTGGCTACACGCGCCACAACGGGAGCGGCACCGGTACCCGTACCACCACCCATACCGGCAGTGATGAATACCATCTCGGTACCGTCCTGGAACTGCTTGCGTATGTCCTCGATGTTCTCCTCAGCAGCCTGACGGGCTACATTGGGGTCGTTGCCGGCACCGAGACCCTTGGTCGTGTTGCGACCAATCTGCAGTTTGACGGGAATCTCCGACTTGGCCAATGCCTGATTGTCGGTATTGCACAAGACGAATGACACATCCTGAATGCCTGTGCGGTACATGTTTTTCACGGCATTACCGCCACCACCTCCGACACCTATCACCTTGATGATCTTCGGAGCCTCGGTAGGCAGGTCAAATGGCATAATATCGTTATCGTTCATAGTGCTATCGTTTATTTATTGTTATCGTCTTTATCTTCGTCGGAGAGGAATTCGCCGATACCCTCTTCGAACTTCTCACCTACGGACTTAATCTTCTTCATAATGCCCGAGAGGAAGCCCTTCTGTTTCTCTTTTCTCTCCTGCGCACGCTTGGCTGCCTCCTCGCGCTTACGCTGAAGCTCCTCCATGCGTTTGCGGTCGCGCTCTTCCTGAGCACTTTCGCCCTCATCGGTAAAGAGTTCGCCAGGTACGGCAGCCTTGTAGTCCTCGGGTTGAATCTCCATCTGCACCTCCTGGAAGCAGGTCTCCTCGCCTGCCATCAGCAGACCTACGAGTACACCTTGCGTACCATTTTCGGGATGTGTAGCGGTATCCCAGTCGACCTGCACTGCTGTGTCATGTGCAAGACGGATCTTGGTAGACTGGAACTTCTGCGTCAGTACACCCTCAATGCCCTTGAGGTTGATACCGCCACCACAGAAAACTGCGCCGGCAAGGAGGTTCTTGAGTTCATATCCTGAGGCCTCTATCTGGTGGCACACGTTGAGCATGATCTCCTCGAAGCGGGCCTCGATAGCATCGTGCACCTTGCGCACCTCAATGGAGCGACCTGCATCGACCTGCACGGTCTCATCGGCCGATGCAGGGAACACCAAGCCATAGTTGCGCTTGATGCGCTCGGCCTCCTGCTCATCGAGCTGCAAGGAGCACAGGTCGCGGGTAATGTTCTGTCCGCCCATAGGGATGACGGTGAGGAAGCGCAGATAGCCCCCCTTATACACCGACACGGTAGTGGTGTCGGCACCGAAGTCCACCAACACACATCCTTGGCGACGCTCATTGTCGGTAAGCAGCACATCGGCAGCCACCAATGGAGCGATAGAGTCATTGGCAATATTCACCTTGGCCAGCTCGAAGCTCTTGCCCGTATTGTCCATCACCGATGTACGGGCCAAGATATTGAGGTAGTTACCTTCGATGCGCGTGCAGTTCACACCCACAGGGTCGTTGAGCGAGTTGTTACCAATCTTGTACTCCTGCGACACCATCACCAGGATGTTATGTCCCGGATATTCCTTGGCCGCATTCTCCTCCTCCATGCCGGTGACGATGTTGTCCGACACGCGAGTCTCTTCCTCGAAGGAGCGTGCCACGGTGTTCAGTTCAGAATGTAGGGTGTATCCGCCCACACCCACGTATGCTTGCTCTATAGTAGCATTGCCCAATTCAGGTTCCAACCGATTGACGAGGTCGGTCAGGCACTGTGCTGTCTTGTCGATGTTGTATACCACACCACGGCGCACGAAGCCCGAGGCAGGCTCACTGGCGTAGGCCACCACTTGCAGACTACCGTCAGGACGTTTGCGCCCCACAGCCCCAGCTATCTTCGACGAGCCGAGCTCGATTGCTACGATTAGGTCATTTGTTGCCATATATAATGCTGTTTCGTTATCGTTATATACACTTATCCGAAAAGAGGGTGTAAAGTTAGTATATTTTTTTTGATTTAGCGAAGATAATACTTACTTATCAAGCATAGTTCCGACTACTTCTTCAACTACTTCTTCGTACCTACCACCTGGTTGTTATAGTCAATGTTGATGCGCGAGTATCTGTCCCACCCCACTTCACTGAGGCCTTTTTCATAGAAGGTGCGTAGCTTTCCTAACTTGTAGGCATAGTTACCGGGATGTCCCAGCACGATGGTGTGGTCGCCCACACGGGGTATCAGCTCTATCTCTTCGTTGGAGGTGACATAGATCTGCTCTATCTGGGCATTCCACAGGTCGTCGGCACGGAGAAACTGTGCCAGGGTGAGCAGCTCCTTCTGTGCAAATTCGCGACTGACATGTCCTGTGGCCACAGGGATATAAGTGGGCCGGGCAATGTGTTCTATCACCTCGCCCTGCTCATCAATGTAGAAATTGTCGCCCGAGTTGGCAATGACGCGCAGGATAGGGCGGCGACACTCCACCTCTACCACCACATAGCCCGCTATCGTCTTGTAGCACTCGCTTTGGGCTATGAGAGGCACCTCGTCGAGCACCTTCTCAATGGCGCGGCAACTCACCTCATCGAGGAGTCGGCCCGTAGGGTCCAAGCCCTTCTGCTTGAGCAGAGACACCACATCGGTTGTGGTCATATAGCCTGTCTTCAGGCTGTCGCGCATCTCCAGACGGATACCTTTGCATACTTGATCGGCCGGTTTGTTGCAGAAGGCTATCGTGGCAAACACAATGTAGCCTGCCAAGAGGATGAGGACGATGGTGGAAAGTAGCTTTTTCATTTCTTCAGAATCTTCGTTATCTCAGTTGCATAATTCTCTATATCGCCTGCGCCGAGTGTCACGAGCACCTCCAGTTCGCCTTTCTTGGCCTCTACGGTAGCGAGCACATCGCTCTTGCTTATTATCTGTTTCTGCACATGAGCAGCGAGGTTGTCGTAGATGAGTTGGCTACTTACACCAGGGATAGGCAGTTCACGGGCGGGATATATGTCGGTGAGGATGACCTCATCGAAGAGCGAGAGGCTCTCGGCAAACTCGCGGTAGAAGTCCTGTGTGCGTGAGTAGAGGTGAGGTTGGAAGATGGCTGTCACCTTACGTCCTGCATATAGCTCACGTATCGAGAGAGCGCTCTGGCGTATCTCGGCCGGATGATGGGCATAGTCGCTGAGGTAGACCTTGCCATCGCTCTTCAGCTTGAAGTCGAAGCGGCGCTCCACACCACGGAAACTCTCCATGCCTGCACGCAGCTCCTCGTCGTTGACTCCTGCCAGACGGGCCATCGCCATAGCGGCCACGCCATTGTCAATATTGACACTCAAGGGCACACCGAGGCGAATATCCTTGACCGTTCCCTCAGGGTGCACGAAGTCAATCACAATCTCGCCTCCACCAATGCGTATGTTCTCGGCATGGAAGTCGCCCTTGTCGCGCGAATAGGTATACACACTCACTCCCGGCTGCACCTGTGGTTTTATCTCCAATCCTTCGTGAATGATGAGCACACCGTCGGGGCGGATGAGTGAGGTGTACTTCTCGAAGCTCTCCCAATAGGCTTCGGGAGTGCCATAAATGTCCAGGTGGTCGGGGTCAGTGGAGGTGATTACCGACATGTAGGGACGCAGCTGATGGAACGAGCGGTCAAACTCATCGGCCTCAATCACCACATAGTCGCTCTTGTCCGAGAGCAGCAGATTGGTGCCATAGTTCTGCGAGATACCTCCAAGGAAGGCCGTCGTCCCCACATGCGAACCATAGATGAGATGGGCCGCCATGGTCGACGTGGTGGTCTTGCCGTGCGTACCCGCCACACACAAGCCTCGGCGGCTACGGGTGATGGTACCCAGCAACTGGGCACGCTTCTGAATCTCGAAACCTTGCTCACGGAACCAGCTGAGCTCGCTATGGTCCTGCGGCACGGCCGGCGTGTATACCACCAGCGTATGTGCCTTGTCACGACACTCATCGGGAATCAAGGCACAGTCGTCCTCATAGTGGATAGTTGCACCCTCGGCATTGAGGCGTTCGGTGAGCTCACTCGATGTGCGGTCATACCCTGCCACCACCTTGCCCAACGACAGGAAGTAACGTACCAGGGCACTCATACCGATGCCACCGGCACCGATGAAATATACTGATTTTATTGCATCAATCTCCATGTTCGGTCTTATACTTTTTAGCCAATGCTATCACCTCGTCGGCGATGACCTCGGCTGAATGATGGAAAGCTAAGGTGAGTATGTTTGTGCGCAGCTGTGCCAACTTGCCTTCGTCCTCTACCGTGTCGAGAGCGAGAGCCGCCAGCTTGGCCGTGGCATCGGCATCCTTGACGTAGAGAGCCGCCTCCTTATTCACCAGGGCAAGGGCGTTCTTGGTCTGATGGTCCTCGGCTACATTGGGCGAGGGCACCAGTATCACCGCCTTGCCCAACAGGCAGAACTCGGAGATGGAGCCTGCACCGGCACGGGAGATGACCAGGTCGGCAGCAGCGTAAGCAGCATCCATGCTGCTGATGAAGTCGCACACATGAACATTCGGCAATTCGCGACCACGCAACTGAGCGGTAATCTGCTCGTGGTAGTACTTGCCCGTCTGCCAGATAAACTGTACGTCGGACTTTCCAAGGGTGTCCCACGCCTGCAGCATACTCTCATTCAGCGTACGGGCACCGAGGCTACCACCAACGATGAGGATAGTCCTCTTAGTGGGGTCGAGGCCGAAGGTGCGCACAGCATCATCGTGCGTGATGGAGGCCTCCAAGAGGTTCTGCCGCACGGGATTACCCGTAAGCTTGATCTTCTCCTTCGGGAAGAAACGCTCCATGCCCTCGTAGGCCACGCAGATGCAGTCGGCCTGCTTGGCCAACAGTTTGTTGGTGACGCCGGCATAGGAGTTTTGCTCTTGCAACAGCGTGGGGATACCCATCGCACCGGCCTCCTTCAAGGTAGGACCGCTCGCATAGCCACCCACGCCCACAGCCACGTGAGGACGGAAG
Organism: uncultured Bacteroidales bacterium; assembly: GCA_947367415.1. Lineage (GTDB taxonomy): Bacteria > Bacteroidota > Bacteroidia > Bacteroidales > Bacteroidaceae > UBA1189. Next base: position 1,577 of record CANBEE010000021.1, on the reverse strand, counting down.
TCACGGATGATACGGCGTGCCTTGCGGCGGCTCTTCATCAGGCGCCACAGCACGGCAATATTCTTGAGCAGGTGCTTGCGGTCGAAGCCGCTCACCGGCAAACCGATGATACGGTACCCCGCAGCAGGCACACGCTGCATCTCCATACGATTCTCGGCACCCACGAAGAGTATCTCGGCATCGGGACACTTGGCCTTCACGGCACCCGCTATTGACAAGGCAGGAAAGATATGCCCGCCTGTACCACCACCACTGACGATTAATCGGATATTGTTCATATTCATTCTTCTCTTAATATCTCTGGTATATCCTCTTCGGTATGCACGGCCTCAGCAGTCTGCGCATTCCGGTTCATCTTCTCCGTATAGTAGCTCACGCTGAGTATCATCCCTATGTAGCCGCAGTTGATGATGGTAGAGGTACCACCACGACTTATCAGGGGCAGGGGCTGGCCTGTCACGGGGAAGAGGCCCACGGCTACCATCATATTGATGGTAGCCTGCGCTACCAGCATCAGCGCACAGCCCATCACCAAGAAAGCAGGGAAGTAGCTCCGGCACTTCTGCGCTATCTTGGCCGCTCGTATGAGCAAGATGATATAGAGTAGTACCACAAAGGCACCACCCACAAGTCCCAACTCTTCGATGATGATAGCAAAGATGAAGTCGGAATATGCCTGAGGCAGATAGTCACGCTCCACGGAGTTGCCCGGGCCGCGACCTATGATATTGCTCGATGCAATGGCTATCGTGGCATGAGTCTCCTGAAAGTTCTCATCGGTAATCTTGAACTGCGCGGCAGGCACCGCCTCGGAGTCGCCAAAACGTTGTATACGGGCTTGCCAAGTGGTCAGACGATTGAGCCCAGGGATATTACCCAACGTCTTGCTGGGCACGAAGAGCAGCACGGAGAGGAAGAGCGCAACAGCAGCACCCAGCACCAGCACCAGCTTGCCCAGCTGCCGCAGTGGGATGCGTCCCACATACATCATCAGGAATACCACGCCAAAGAGCAATACCGCAGTTGAGAGGTTCTCCGGCGCAATGAGTCCGCACACGATACCCGTCATCCACAATATCCACTTCATGGCATTGGGTGTAGCCCCGTCCTCCGTCTGCATACGCGAAAGGATGAGCGCCGTACCCATAATCACACCCACCTTAGCAAACTCGGAGGGTTGGATGGAAAAGCCAGCAATCCTCATCCAGCGGGCAGCATCATTGACATCGGAACCCTTAAACAACACATACACTAACAGGCATACCGACACTGGCACCAGCACCAACGGTATGGCTTTGTAGAAGCGATAAGGGATGAGGTGCGCAGCATACACTACCACACATCCCAGCAGCAGGTTGGTACTATGCTCACGGATAGGCCACCAGTAGTTACCCCCACTCTTATAAGTAAGCATACTGGCCGCACTGAACACCTCAACTACCGAGATGAGCAGGAGCAGCATAAACACTACCCATACGACCTTGTCGCCACGAAATACTCTATTCAGGAAATCCATCGATTTGATTTACAATTTACAAATTTACTATTTACAATTGATTTACCATTTGGCTATTTTA
>CANBEE010000020.1 GCA_947367415.1 uncultured Bacteroidales bacterium | reverse complement strand
AGTTTTGTCAGGTGCCGGCATGAGTGCCGAGAGTGGTATCAGTACGTTTCGTGATGCAGGTGGCTTGTGGGACCAGTACCCCGTAGAGCAGGTAGCAACCCCCGAAGGCTATGCTGCCAATCCGCAGTTGGTGACAGATTTCTACAACACGCGCCGCCGGCAGTTGCTCACCGTAGAGCCCAACGAGGGGCACCGACTAGTGGCACAATTGGAGAAGGCGTATGAGGTGGTCGTGGTGACACAGAATGTAGACAATCTGCACGAGCGTGCCGGAAGTTCCCTGGTGATACACCTGCACGGAGAGCTCACGAAGGTAACCTCGAGCTTCCAGCCCAACAACCCGCGCTACATACGCGAGCTCGCTCCCGAGGAGTATGAGGTGAAGATGGGCGACACAGCCGAAGATGGCAGCCAGCTGCGCCCCTTCATCGTATGGTTTGGCGAGGCCGTGCCCAACATAGAGGTGGCAGCCGACTACGTACAGCAGGCCGACATCGTCATTATCATCGGCACCTCGCTCAATGTGTACCCTGCCGCCGGACTCCTCTACTACGCCAAGTCCGATGCCGAGCTCTACCTCATCGACCCGGCCGACGTGAATGTGCCCTATGGCCGCCAGGTACAGGTGATACAGAAGGGAGCTTCAGAGGGTATGCACAAGCTGTGCGGAATACTGGGAGTGTCGTAGCCATTTTGCGAAAAAGCCCGATGAGATCACGTTTTTTTTGCCTCAAAAGTATAATATAGGCAGGGAGCTGCGCCAAAGACTTGCAATCGTTTTGCAGAGCTGCAGGAGCGTTGACAGAGGTCACACGAAGCCAAAATAGAGGTCGCGCAAACGTGAATAAACGCTAATTAATAGCACAATTGGCTGAATATTCGTTTTTTTGCACTACCTTTGCATCTTTGAAGCAACAATTAGCTACGCTACCTTTGTGAGCGAAACAAAATTCATTGCAATGAAACGATATAAGCTTATTAACAACCTCATGGGTTGGTTGGTCTTTGCCGTTGCAGCAGTGGTCTACTGCTTGACCATCGAGTCATCGGCAAGCTTCTGGGACTGTCCCGAGTTTATCACCACGGGCTATAAGCTCGAAGTAGGTCACCCGCCTGGCGCACCCTTCTTCATGCTTACGGCCAACCTGTTCTCACAGTTGGCAAGCGACCCCTCACAGGTGGCCTACATGGTGAATGTGATGTCGGCCCTGCTCAGCGCAGGATGTATCTTGTTCCTCTTCTGGAGCATCACACACCTCACACGCCGCCTCTTGTGTGGTAATAGCACCACCATCAAGACAGGGCAGATGGTAACTATCATCGGTGCCGGTCTGGTAGGCGCCTTGGCCTATACCTTCAGCGACACCTTCTGGTACAGCGCCGTCGAAGGCGAGGTATATGCCTACAGCTCGTTTTTCACGGCAGTGGTGTTCTGGTTTATCCTCAAGTGGGAGGAGGAGGCAGGCAGCGTGCATAGCGACCGCTGGCTTATCCTCATCGCCTACCTGATGGGACTCTCCGTGGGCGTACACTTGCTCAACCTGCTGTGTATACCCGCCATCGTGCTCATCTACTACTTCAAGAAGAACCCGAATGCCGGATGGAAGGGTACCATCGTGGCTCTTGCCGTATCGGCAGCGCTCGTTGCAGCCATCCTCTACGGTATCGTACCGGGCATCGTGAAGGTGGGTGGATGGTTTGAGCTGTTCTTCGTGAACACCCTCTCCATGCCGTTCAACACCGGTCTTATCCTCTATATTATAGTATTGGCAGCCGCCTTGGTATGGAGCATCTGGGAGACCTATGCAGCCAAGTCCAGCGTGCGCACCCATATCGCCTTCATCCTGGTGATAGCGCTCACGGGCCTGCCCTTCTACGGACATGGCGTGACCTGCGTAGTGCTTGGCCTTATCGTGCTGGGCGCCTTGGCCGCCTATCTGTTCAATATGGACAAGCTCAAGGAGCAGTGGCGCATGAGTGCCCGTGTGATGAGCACCGCCCTGGTATCTATCATGATGATTGTCATCGGCTACTCGTCGTATGCCGTTATCGTAGTGCGCTCGGCTGCCAACACCCCGATGGACCAGAACTCACCGGAGGACATCTTCACCCTTGGCAGCTACCTCAACCGCGAGCAGTATGGCGACACACCGCTCTTCTATGGCGGTACCTACGCCTCGAAAGTAGCCCGTAAGGTAGAGGGCCAATACTGGGTACCCGTAGTGAAAGAGGGAGCCAAGGTATATATGCCCAAGGAGAAGGCTTCGGCCGATGAAAAGGACCAATATATCGTTGTCCGCACCAAGGACAAGTATGTGATGGAACCCTCGATGCTCTTCCCCCGTATGCATAGTGCCGACCATGCCAACTGGCCTGCCGGAAGTACCACCGTCAACCTGTACGACAACTGGGTGGGCGGCATCCAAGGCCGTGAGGCTACCGTCAACGTAGCTGGACAGAAGCAGAAGGTGAAGGTACCTACACAGTGGGACAACATCAAGTTCTTCATCAACTATCAGGTGAACTTCATGTACTGGCGCTACTTCATGTGGAACTTTGTGGGCCGCCAGAACGACATCCAGGGCCACGGCGAGATTGAGCATGGCAACTGGATTACCGGTATCAACTTCATCGACAAGATGCTCGTGGGCGACCAGACCCTGCTGCCTTCAGAGTTGCGCGATAACAAGGGCCGCAACGTCTTCTATGGCCTGCCCCTGCTGCTCGGCCTCATCGGCCTCTTCTGGCAAGCCGGACGCGGCAAGCGCGGTGCACGCCAGTTCTGGGTAGTGTTCATGCTCTTCTTCATGACGGGCCTTGCCATCGTGCTCTACCTGAACCAGACACCCATGCAGCCCCGTGAGCGCGACTATGCCTATGCCGCCTCGTTCTATGCCTTTGCCATCTGGATTGGTATGGGTGTGGCCGGCATTGCTCACCTGCTGCAGAAGCTTGTCAAGAACCCCACCGTGGCAGGCGCTATCGCCACCGTGGTATGCGTGCTCGTTCCTCTGCAGATGGCCAGTCAGACATGGGACGACCACGACCGCAGCAACCGCTACATGGCTCGCGACTTCGGACAGAACTACCTCAACACCCTCCCCGAGAAGGGCTATCCCATCATCTTCACCAACGGTGACAACGACACCTTCCCCCTCTGGTACAATCAGGAGGTAGAGGGCGTGCGCACCGACTCGCGTGTATGTAACCTCTCGTACCTGCAGACCGACTGGTACATCGACCAGATGCGCCGCCCGGCCTACGACTCGCCCTCAGTGCCCATCCAATGGGAGCGCCTCGACTATGTGGAGGGAACGAATGACTTTGTATATGTTATGCCTGAGCGAGAGGCTTTTGTGCGAGAGACTTATAAGAAACAGCCTGTCGCTGCCCGCCGTCAGTTTGGCGACGAGCCCTTCGAGTTGCGCAATGTGCTCGACAATTGGGTGAAGAGTAAGGACGAGCGTCTCCATTACATTCCTACCGACACGGTATATATCACCCTCGACAAGGCAGCCATCCTGCGTTCAGGTATGTATATCCCCGAGCAGTACCGTGGCGCTACCGATGAGGAGACCATGGCCAAGATGCCCGATCGTATGGTCATCTCGCTCAATAACCTGCGTCGTATAGGTGGTCGTCCCATGCTTACCAAGAATCACATCATGCTGCTCGAGATGTTGGCCAACACCAACTGGGAGCGCCCGCTCTACATGTCTACGACCGTGGGTAGCGACAACTATGTGGGTCTTGAGCCCTTCTTCATCCAGGAGGGATTGGCCTACCGCATCACGCCGTTCAACTTCCGCAAGCTGGGCCTCGCTCCCCAGAACGGCTTTGCTGTGGATAGCGAGACGATGTACAACAACCTGATGAACCGCTTCGTATTCGGTGGCATGAAGACTCCCGGTATCTACATCGACGAGACCATCACCCGCATGGGCTACACCCATCGCCGCCTCTACACGATGTTGGCCAACCAGCTCATCCGTGAAGGCAAGAAGGAGAAGGCACTCGCCGTGCTCGACAAGTGCGAAGAGGAGTTCCCCGCTTCTATCCTGCCACACAACTACTGGCAGAGCCAGTCGCACCTGATGGGTCAGGCCTACCTTACCCTTGGTGAGACCGAGAAGGGCATGAACATCCTTTCTCAAGTAGCCGACAATGATATCGAGTATATCACCTGGTACCTGAGCCTAGATGACAAGCGCTTCAACACCTCGTTCAGCGAGGTTCAAAACTGCCTGTCAACCTTTGTCAAGACGCTGCAGATGATGGAACGCTCATCGGACAAGGAGACCTTCAACCACTACTCAGGCCTCTTCGACAAGCTCTACCAGGAACTGTCAGCGCGTGTGAAGTAAAAGAGACCCATATGTTCATTGAGCAACCACCACAATTCATCCGCCGGCTGTACTCGCGTGCATGCTGGCGGATGGATTCTACAGAAAAGGCCGTATACCTTACCTTTGACGACGGCCCCATACCCGAGGTTACGCCTTGGGTACTTGATGTATTGGACAAGTACGGCATCAAGGCCACCTTCTTCATGGTGGGCGACAATGTGCGCAAGCATTCCGATGAGTACAAGATGGTCGTGGAGCGCGGACACCGCATAGGCAACCACACCTTCAACCACCTCAAGGGATTCGAGGAGCGCACCGAGCGATACATCGCCAATATCGACAAGGCCGACTGCTACCTCACCACCGACCTTTTCCGTCCGCCTCACGGCATCATGCGCCTCAGGCAATACCGCGCACTGAGCGAGCGCTACCGCATCGTCATGTGGGACCTCGTGACGCGCGACTACAATCCCAAGCTCAATGGCCGTCAGATATTGCGCAAGATTCACAAATACACCCGCAACGGCTCCATCATCACCTTCCACGACTCACTCCGCGCAGTAGACAATCTCTACTATGCCCTGCCGCGAGCCATCGAGTGGCTGAAGAGCGAGGGATATGAGTTCAAAGTCTTTGAGTGATACGCTTGAGGTTATCAAAGAGATTCCTGCTCCTCACCTCATCCACCATCCGGCTGACATCTTTCTTTAGGGGAAGGTAATAGATATTCACTGTGTCGCCCATATGATATGGGCCGTCTATATGGCTGCGCCCTTCGTATCTCTTGCCGTTGCAGAAATATTCGTATTCTATTATATCTCTTGAGTCATTATACTCTACGACACGAGTTACAATTCCAGTCGTCCCTTCTCCTTTCTTTGCGAGGTTATAGCATTGATAGCTTTGATACGCCCAGTCTAAGAATAAGACAATAAGGAGGACGGCTATGAGTATTAGGCGTAATCTCTTCTCACCCCTCCTGTCTACCTTTGTTTGTCGAGTGCGAATCTCTGGTCTTCTCTTCTTCTTCTTTCTTGCTTTCCTCTGCCTTTTCATGTCATTGCTCAGTTAAACAGTTCATACACACCTCTGATCCACCTTGGCGTATGGCCCATATAAACAATAGGATAGCTCTCTACAGGCGATTCGGGAAGATACTTAATGGCAATTGTATCATTCCTGTGAAATAGGCCCCTGCGGTTTCCTACTTCTTTTCTATATTCCGTATCTCCTATGGTATATTCATATATAGCGTAATGAAAAGTACGGGTTCTGCGACGAACCCAATATTCGCGTTCTGCAGTTTTCACCACAACAGCAGTCGTTTGTATGCCACTCCTCTCTATTCCATATTGTCTGTAGTCTCTATAAAAGAAGAAGTCAACCGCCCAAGATGCCAGCGTAAAGAACATAAAAAGAGAGGCTATGCATCCAATCTGCAGACCTTGTTTAGGCTTAACTCCTTTGAGAAGCCCAATTATATCACACACCTCTTGTTTTATCAGGTGTATCATGAGGAGCATAGGAATTATTATATATTCGTGTATACCATCAGGTATACTCTTTTGCTCTATCCCCTCCTTCTTTTGTTGCTTCTTCACAGGCTTTTTATTGCCATTCTTATTTTTGTTCTTCTTCTTCGCCATATAGTTTATTACTTCTATTGTCATAATACCCATAGCAACAGATTCCATATGGGGTGACAATGTCTTGCTTTCATGCTAAAGACTTTGCAAACTTACATAAAAAAATGGTTTCCTAGTTCAGTTCGATAAAAAAGGACTGTTTTTGCTCCATAAGCTACCAGAGATATCATACACCCAACTATTGACATCCACTCTAATTACGGCACATGAAACGGCACGTTTTTGAAGGTTAACTTAGGTCGCGGTCAATGAGTTGATACATCAAACGGCATGTTTGTGGCATGCCGTGTCATTCTGAAACGTAGTTCGCCGCCCGTAGGGGCCAAAGGCAACGAAGTGAAGAATCCCGCGCTGGGACAGAGATTTATACTGTAAAAAACTTCGCGAGATTCTTCGCTAACGCTCAGAATGACAAGATGCCATGAATGATTTGTTGCCCCTAAATTTGCAAAGAACCTACCTTTAGTATCTTTATGCAGCATCGCGGTGTTTTCCCGAGCTGATAGCACGACGCTTGGTGGTACTAATCTTGGCAAATACGCCGTGGCGCACACGCTCAAGGTAGCAATCGCGGCACAAGCGGTTGAGCTTGTTGGTCACGGCACGCTCCGAGATGCCCCACTCCTCACCTACCTGTATGGCTACAGCCTTGGTGAACTGCTTGGGCAATGCTTGCAGGAAGGCCAGATGCAAATGTTCCGTTTGAAACGCTATCATGCGGTTTTTCAGTGTATTAACACCCGAAAACGTGCCGTTTGATGTACCGTTTCTGCTGCAAAGATACAACCTTGAAATGCCGAAGTCAATATCCCAAAAGGAGTGAACGGGGTATATTTTCAGTCAGTTTGTTTGCAAAAAATAGAGCCTTTCATTATCTTTGTTCAGCGAAGAGAAAATATTTTGTCATCGCGGAGACAAACCATTTTCATCGCGGAGAAAATAGATTGCCTTCGCGGAGACAATTCATCACCTCCGCGGAGACAAAACATGCGAAGATAATCCTTTTATAATCAATAGACTAACGATTCTAAAAAAATGGCAAAGAAATCTACGAAAAGCGTAATCAAGTGTCGTGCCACACGTAGGCATCTGCTCAACGGAACAGAGACAGAGAACCTGCAAGGCATACGTGTGACCATCGCCTACAGCCAGAAGCGCACGCTGAGAGACATGGCCGAGAGCATCAACTATGCCAGCAGTGCCACGGTGGCCGATGTGCTGGCTGTATGGAATGGTATGGAAGAGGAGATTATACGCACACTGAGCAATGGCAACCGCGTGGAGCTGGGGGGACTCGGCACATTGAGTCTGGAGGTGGGCACCGAGCATCGCAAGAGCGTGAAGGAAGGCATCACGAGTAAGGATATCGTGGCCAAGAGCATCACCTTCACTCCATCGAAGCGGCTGACGAAGATAATGGGCGAACTCGCCTTTGAGTGCGACGGCATCGTAGCACATCCGCTCAGCGAACTGCGTGCCGAGGAGGCGCTTGACGAATACTTCAGCAAGCATGAGTATATCAACACGCGCACCTTTGCTACGGTATGCAAGTGCAGCCTCAGCACAGCCTATCGCCGCATTGCAGTGCTTGTGGCCGAGGGTAAGCTGGTAGAAAATACATTAGCCAAAGGAATGTATGCGAGACAGGATTGAGGCAGAGGCCTTGCGCATTGGTTTTACCGCCTGCGGCTTTGCCCATGCGGAGCCAGTCGAGGAGGAGACTGTGCAGGTCCTTGACCGTTGGACAGAGCAGGGCTACCACGCCGAGATGGGGTATATGGAGCGTAACCGCGAGCTTCGCATCGACCCCACGTTGCTGGAGCCTGGATGCCGTACGCTCATCGTCGTGGCGCTCAACTATTATCCTCAGCGGCTATTGCCTAAGGAGGGCTACCAGATAGCCTACTATGCCTACGGAGCGGATTATCACCGCGTGGTGAAGGACAAGTTGCACCAGCTGCTTGCCTACATCCGTACACTCGTACCTGATGTCAAGGGGCGTGCCTTCTGCGACACGGCTCCCTTGCTTGAGCGCTATTGGGCAGTGAAGGCAGGGCTGGGCTTTATTGGGCGTAACCGCACCCTTATCATCCCCGGGCAGGGGAGCTACTGCTTCTTGGGAGTGCTGGCAATTGATGCAGAGGTCGAGATAACCGAGCATATCGAACCTCAGCACGTGAAGTTTTGTGAAGGTTGTAACCGTTGCCTGAAGGCTTGCCCCACGGGGGCACTTACTACGGAAGGCATTGATTGCCGACGTTGCCTCTCGTACCTCACCATTGAGCATCGAGGGCCTCTGCCAGCTGAAGCCATAGGGAAATTAGGGAATAGGATATATGGGTGTGATACCTGCCAACAGGTGTGCCCACACAACAGCAAGGCTGTGGCGACCAATGAACCTTCATTTGCACTATCACAGAAATTAAAAATGTTCAGCCCTGCCGATTGGCAATGTCTGACACAAGAGCAATACAAAGATTTAACCAAGAACAGCGCGATGGAGCGAGTAGGCTACGAAGGGATGCGCCGAAACATTAGTGAGGCACGCTGCAACCCAACAGACAAGCCCAATGAATTTGAAACAGACTAGTGAAAGAAGTTCCTCCAGATGCGTGCAGGAATAGACTTTGGTATGTATGGAGAACTGAAAATGACACATACGTCGAATTTATAATAAGATGAAGGTTTACAAGTCTACAGATAGAATAATTCACTTTCTAGGCAAGGGCATTCTATATATAATAGGATGCTTGCTTACTGTGTATATTTGTTTTACAGCAACAGAATGGTTTTGGCCGGAATTAAACGGATCCTATTCTCTAGGAAATGGTATATATATGTTAGAATGGGATGGAGGAGGAAGAATTATAGTTCAAGGGTCAAATATACACGGGAATACTTGCTATGGCGGATCTCAACTTATCCCCACATATGAGAATCAATGCGACAGCATCGGCAATTTCGTAGAATATGTTATAGATGCAAAATCTAGTGACAGCTGGATAATTGCAGTGACTAACAATACAATCAGTAAGCAACGGAAATATTACATTTTAGACAAAAGATACGATCTTGAAAAAATGACTGCAGAAGACATTATAAACAACAGAATAGAATCTTTTACAGACAGTAGTGCATTTGCAAAAAGATGCCTAAACGACCGTATCAATATAAAATGGTAATCGGCTTGAAGACATTTAATAAATCCACACAACAAACAGCCTACCACGACCACAGAAGATGCTTTTGCCATGAACGAGGATATAGCCACACTCACTGCTGCAGGCTAATGATGGGCTTACACGCTATATTGTAGCAGGTAAGGATGGTCAAGAATGAAAGTGTGTCAAAATACAGACACCAATAATTTACATTCTACTTGTCATTCTGAGCGTAGCGAAGAATCTCATAATAAACACTTGTCAGAGATCATTCACTGCGCTCAGGATGAGAAAACGAAGTTTGTCCACCACTACTCCATATAGAAAAGTTCGGGCAAGGGAATAGATACAGGAGAGTTATCAGGATTTGTTTCCATGATGTCGGCCATGTAGTCCCACCACTTCTGCACAATAGGGTTGTCACCCATATCTTGTGAACCACCTTCGCCTTTCACCTTCTGGCATGCAAAAAGGATGTTGGTGTCCTTGTCCCAATAGATTGAGTAGTCGTATACTCCGTTCTCTGACAACAAGTTCTTCAATTCAGGCCAAATGGCTGCATGACGACGTTCATACTCCTCTTCGCAACCGGGCTTGAGGAACATCTTAAAAGCTTCTCTTTTCATTTGTCTTAGATTTTATAGTTAGTATTACTATATAAAGGGATTATCAAGGGATGTAACTTCCGCGGAACTCACCGTGCACATCGCTACCAACATAGAATCCTGGCTGCGTGGGCTGATTGTAAGCAACATTCTGCGTAGCTATACTGATGCGGTACACAGGGTCGTGCAGGAAGGTATGCAAGCGATAGGGCGTGGGAATGGTAGATACGTAGAGACGCAAAGCAGTGTTGTCCTGAGTGCGCACAAGCACCTCCTCGCGCCAATCTCCCAAGATATCGGCATGTACGCAAGGATTGGACTTGGTACCATTGATACGTGAGCAGCCGTCGAACTGTGCCAACACACGGCAGGTATCCACTTCCCAGTCATACTTGCTCACGCGAGTGCCATCAAGGAGTTCGCGCAGCAGATCACCGTCCCACCACACAGCCATATTGGTAGAGAGTCCCTTTACACGCGGAGCTGTCACCTCGCCTGCCAAGTTACGTATTCCTCCTGAGGCAAGGCTCCACATCTCTACACCGGGATGGCGCGGGTCGATGTCGGCAGCCATGCAGCGTCCCACATCCTCGCCACTGGGATACTGATGTATGATACGGCCAGTGCGGGCATCGCGCAATGTAGAGCCATCGCGTCGGTTCTCATGGCAGGCCCATACCTGAAGCGAAGCGCTATCGGGATAGAAAGCTGTCATGTGGAGGGCATCGCCATGGCCGAGCCCTGTAGAGTAGAGTCCGCGGCCATCGTGATCAATAGTACATGAGCCGTATACAATCTCGTCGCATCCGTCGCCATCAACATCTCCCACGCGGAGGTTGTGGTTGCCTTGACCTGAATAGGCTTTCCACTCGGGCTGATAGGAATCGAAGACCCATCGCTGAGTGAGCTTCTCACCATCCCAATCAAAGGCTGCCAATACGGCACGAGTGTAATAGCCTCGACACATTACGACAGAGGGGTGCACTCCATCAAGGTATGCCACACAGGCCAGGAAGCGGTCCGAGCGGTTGGCCCTATTGTCGCCCCAGTCCTCCACGTTACCGCGCGAGGGTACATAATCAATGGTGTGCAATGCCTCACCGGTAAGTCCCGAGAACACGGTAAGAAACTCATTGCCACTGATGATGCGTCCCTGCATGGCGGGAGTGGGCATACGTCTGCGACGGTCATTGTTCGGTATCTGACGACGTGTCACGCTATCGGGCAGGGAGCGACGCTCGAAGCGGTCGCGATTGTCAACCTGCCACATCTGCTGAGCCTGGCTCTGACGTCGGCGTGCAGCTGCGGTATCACCCACGAGGCGGTAGTCGGCAAAGGCATCTCCGATAATATGTCCCAGTCCGTCAACGGTGCCATCAGAAGTGCGTATAACCACCTCGGCCTTATTGTCGCCATTGAGGTCATACACCATAAACTGGGTATAGTGTGCTCCGGCACGGATATTGGGGCCCAGGTCGATACGCCAAAGGCGCTCACCCGTAAGGCGGTAGCAATCGAAGAGCACATTGCCGGTGTATCCGTCATGTGCATTGTCGTGGGCGTTCGAGGGGTCCCACTTGAGTATTATCTCATACTCACCGTCGCCGTCGACATCACCGATGCTGGCATCACCTGCCGAATAGGAGTAGGAGCGGCCATCGGGAGTAACGCCTCCTTGTGGATAGTAGAGCGGTATCTCAAGGTATCCTACGGGAGCCTGAGCCTGCAACGTATAGGTTCCTGAAGCAGCCTCCTTACAGTTTCGTGGACGTACCTCATAGCTCACGTCACCCTCGGGGAGCTGGGCATCGAGATAACAGGTAGCCTCGGTGATGGGCTCCTTGTTGATTTTCTCCCCATTCCTGTAGAGGTCAAAGGCAATATCCTTCGGGTCGGTCTCGAGGTATCGCCATGTCACAAAAGCCTCCTTTGGCCCCTGCTTGATGACGACCAAACCGCGATTGAGCTCCTCCTTGACAAGGGAATCCGAGTAGCGAGGCTGTGCCATCAGCAAGGCAGAGCAGACTACGAGAAATTGATAAAAGAAAAAGCGCTTCATAATATTACATTGTTTATTGTTTCTACTGTAGGAGTTGTTATAGTGCCAACCATTGCTCGGGGTTGAGGCGTGTCTTGTCCTTACGCAACTGGAACTGCATGGTATAGTTTCCCGAAGCATCGGCCCGGACAAGGCCTATCGGCTCATTTATCTTGACCTTGTCGCCCTTCTTCACCTTCAGGCTGGTCAGGTTGAAGTAAGCCGATATATACTGCCCGTGGCGTATCATCACGATGTAGGAACCCTGTATCTGAGGATGTTCAAAGATGTAGGACACCGTACCGTCGAAGATGGCGCGAGCGCTGCAATTCTGCTTGCCGCGTATGTCGATACCGTGGTTGTTGAATTTTACGTTCTTCAGTCCCTCCACGTAGTTGACACCATAGTGTGAGGTCAGCAGATAGGGGCCGGTGACGGGTACAGGGAGGCGTCCCTTGTTGCTCTCGAACGAGCCGGACAGCTTCCTATCGGCAGCATTCTCATTATATGCAGGCATCACTTTCGCATCCTTCTTTTCTTTCGGGAGGGGTTCGGCCGTTCCGCCCTGTTTCTTGCGCTGTGCCTCCTCCTGTGCTGCCAACTCGGCCTCAATGATACGGTCGATCTCGTCGTTCAGTTTATTGCGCTCACGCTGCTGCTTGGCTATGCGGTTGCGTATATCGGTCTGCTTACGTTTCAGTGTGTTGAGGAGCTTTCTTTGCTCGACCTCCTGGCGGTCGAGCACCTTCTTCTCTTCCATCCGCTTGGCAAGCAGACCCTGCTTCTCTTCGCGCGTGTTTTCCAGTTCTTTCCGCTTGTTGTCCAGCTCTTGCTGCTGCTCCATCAACAGTTCTCCCTGCTTACGCTGGAAGTTGGAGTACTCACGCAAATAGCGCATGCGGCGAAACATCTGGTTGAATGTCTCTGCCGAGAGGAGGAACATCAGGCGGTTCTCAAACGTATTCTTATGGGTCATCAGCTGCAGAGCCTTGGCATAGTGCTCGCGTCGTGCCTCAAGCTCCCTCTGCAAGGTCTCCAGAGTCATCTCGATTGTCTGCAACTCCTTATCAATGGATTTGATGTCGGCATCCAAGCGGTCGACAAACTGCTTCTGTTTCTTGATCTGTGCCGTCAGTGCCGACAGCTGCGCCAGCTGTCCATCGACATCCTTCTGTGTGGACGACAACAGCTGCTTCGAGTCAGAGATTTGCTGCTCTATCTGATCGCGCTTCGCCCGCATCTCCTTCACCTTCGGATTGGTCTGTCCGTAGGCAAAGGCACACATATTCAGAAACAATATGAAACAGTAGAAAAGCCTCATTTCAGTACGTTTAGGATTGACAACATGTCCTCTATCGTCACCTGTGTATATCGTGAAAGGTTAGTTCCGGCCTGCCACTCCTTGTCCAAATAGGAGATATTACTGAGAGCCATGTGCATGCCTACAGTCTGCGTACCTCCCGAGATAGAGATGTCGAAAACGGAGGGGAAGGTGTATATGTCCAAGCTATTAAACATGTCGTATTGCCACACAGCTTCATAGTCCTGCAGTCTCAGTCGGGTCTGCTGCAATTGGCGAAACTCGGTGTCGGTATAGAAGTAGCTCTTAAGCATGCGTTGTGAGGAGGGCTGCAGGCATTGCTGAGTGCCCAGTGGCTCTACTTCGAAGCTGGCCAACTGCTCCCAAGCCTTCTCTCTGCCAGGGATGAAGATACGGTTCCAGAAGAGTGCCTGTAAGGTGGCAAAGTTGAGTCCTATGCTGCTGAGCACTCCAGACGAATAGTCGAGCTCCACGTACTTCTTGTTCACCCTGTCGATGACACAAATCTCCTGTGGGGTAAACTCAATCATGGCCACCTCCACTATGCCGAGTGCCGTGAAGGTCAGCTGCACTACCTCATCGCGCCTCATGCGCAGACGGCCCTTCAGGCTGATGGGGCGCTGGTTGTAGTCGATAGTGACCGATGTCCGTGCGGTCAGGTCGGTGAGCCGTTCGTGAGGCTGTGCCAAGGGAAGCAACTGTTCGTTCTGTTGGGCCTTCTTCATTATGCCCTTATCGGCGATACGCCCTGTGCGGCAAGAGGTCACCATCAATGCCAATAGTATGGCAGAGAGTAGATACAAGTATTTGCTCTTCGTCATATTATTCAATTATCTTTTTCAGTTTGATTTTTCTCGTCAGTTTCTCATTCACCGCCTCAGCCTTACGCTGCAGGTCGAGGGCCTGCTTCCAATACTCCACAGCCTGCTCCACATCGCCCAACCGATAGCAGATGTCGCCCGCATGCTCATACAACACATCGCTCGGCACCGAGTCGGCAGCCAAAGCCTGCTCGATGTATCCGTGCGCTTCGCTATAGCGCTCTTGCTTATAAAGGATCCAGGCATAGGTGTCAAGGTAGGTGGCATTGTTGGGCTCGGCCTTGATTGTGCGCAGACTCATCTGCTCGGCCTTCTCCAGCTCCCTATCCTCCTCGGAGAGGAAGTAGGCATAGTTGTTCAGCACAAGAATGTTCGACGGATTATACACCAGAGCTGAGTCATAGCAGAGGTACGCCTGCTCGGCATTACCCTCCTCATGGTACAGGTCGCCCATCGCGGTGTATATGTCCGACACCATCTCCGTATTGCTCCCGCTCGTAATCTGCTGTGTAGCCTTACGGTAGGTAGCCAGGGCCTCCTCCTTCATCCCCAGCTGGTAGAGTCCTATTGCCCGATAGTAGTAGAAGTCGAGCACCTCGGGACTGTATTCGATTGCCTTGGAGCACACCTCCACCACCTCTTGCAGGTCGTTGCGCTTGGCAGCGTAGGAGAGCAGTTGCAGACGGGCAGGCACATGGTCGGGCTCGGCCTCAAGCATGCGGTACAATATGGGTTGTACCCGCTCCTCGGGCTGTCCTATGCTCAACATATACTGCACACACAGATGCCCAATCTTCGCCGAGCGCTGAGGCTGTTGCATGACTCGCTCGAACAGCTCCACCACATAGGTCGTGTCCGTCTTGTCCACGATTAGTTGGGCCATCATCTTCACCTTGGTGTCATCATCCACCGAGGCCGACATCAGCACAGAGTCTATCATGGTGTAATACCCTGTCGTATCGGCCATCTGTTTATAGTACTGCACAAGGGCTATCTTAGCCTGACCATTGTCCGGTTCGTCGGCCAGCACGGTCTGTAGCAGCGGCAAGGCATCTTCGGCACGTCCATGCTCCATATACACACTGGCCAGTATCACCCTATAGTTGCTGTTCTCGGGATATTCTGAAGCCAAAGCCTCAATCTCCCCGAAAGCCTTCTGCTTGTTTCCCAGCATCAGGTAGTTACGCGACTTCTCCAGACTGATAGCCTCGGTCTTTCCCATCAGCAGTTCGAGGCGTTCCAGCGCATCCACCACCTTATCGTACTTCTGCGTATGGCTATATAGCCCCACCAATGCCGACAGCAGCTCGCCATTTCGCTTGGGAAACAGTGGTTGCATCTCTTCCAAGACGGCAATGGCCTTTTCGTATTCTTGATTCGACTGATAGTACGAGGCCAGCGTCTGGCGATACCAATAATTGTCCGGATCACCCTCGACAGCCTTGAAAAGAGCCTCCAGCGCCATGTCCTTGCGGTTGAGGTAGAAGTAGTAAGTAGACGCCTTATATAGGGCCGATGGTGCATCGGGACAGATGCTCAAGCAGTGCTGCAGCATCTCGAAAGCCTCATCGAACTTTCCCTGCTGCTCCAAACGCACAGCCTCCAGGTAGTAATACTCATACCTCCGCTGCTCCTCCACGGAAAGCGTCACGCCTTCATCGGGTGCTACCGTTGCCTTACGTGCCGTCCCGCACGCCACGAACAATAATCCACATAAGAGCACCACCCATGCGGTAAGATGCCGTAGACCCTTCCGCACAATTCGACTGTTGGTATATATCTCCATTAGTTCCTGCTATCTTCCTTTTTCTCCCAAAGGAGAACACCGATTACACTCCCGTATGTCCAAATCCACCGGCTCCTCGCTCCGTCTCCGAGAGCACCTCTACCTCTTCCCACGTCACCTGCTCATGGCGTGCTATCACCATCTGCGCAATGCGCTCACCATCCTCAATGACAAATTCCTCGGCCGAGAGGTTTATCAGTATGACTCCCACTTCGCCGCGATAGTCGGCATCGACCGTTCCAGGCGAGTTGAGCACCGTGACACCCTTCTTCAAGGCCAATCCACTACGTGGTCGCACCTGCGCCTCATACCCTTCAGGCAGGGCAAGGAAGAGTCCCGTAGGCACCAAGCAGCGTTGCAGGGGTTTGAGCACAATAGGCTCATCAAGATTGGCTCTCAAGTCCATCCCAGCCGACAGGGCTGTGGCGTATGCCGGTAGGGCGTGATGCCCACGATTAATTATCTGAACTTTCATCGCTTATTACTTTTACATTTATCTTGCGAAAATACATATTTTTTGCGGTATATGCTATACTTACGTCGAAAAAGCGTACAAAAAAGCACCACAAACATAAAAAGGCACATGCAAGGCCTCCACTGCAATACCCCTATACGAAAAGTGGCAAGATACCAAAATATCTTGCCACTCTGAATATGCATATAGTCGCTATGTGTATAACTCTAAGCCTCGGGAAGGAGCTCCAATGCACGGCGTGCACGGCGCAGGGTCTCCTCCTTGCCGATATAGTCGGTGAGCTCGAAGATATGGGGTCCTACGGCAGCACCCACGAGGGTAACGCGGAAGGCGTTCATCACCTTACCCACGGGCCACTCCTTAGATGCAATCCACTCCATCACGAGGGGCTCCAATTCGGCACCGGCAAAGACGGGACTATTCTCGATGAAATCGCACAATTCGCGCACATAGGTCGATGCCACGGCAGGCTCTTTCCACCATTTCTTGAGCGACTTCTCGTCGTAGGTCTCGGGAGCCTGGAAGAAGTAGCAGCAGGTGTCCCACAGCTCGTGTACGAAGTTGACGCGGCCCTTCATGAGCGATACCACCTTGATGATACGCTCAATGGGGTCTTCGATACCACGCTCGCGCAGCATGGGCTCAAAGAGGGCAGCAATGTCGGCATCGTCCTTGGAGAGGATATATTCGTGGTTGAACCACACGAGTTTCTTATAGTCAAAGCGGGCACCGGCCTTGGAGCAGCGCGAGAGGTCGAAGAGCTGCACCATCTCGTCGAGCGTCATTTTCTCCTGGTCATTACCGGGATTCCAGCCGAGGAGGGCAAGGAAGTTGATGACGGCCTCGGGCAGATAGTCCTTCTCACGGTAGCCCGATGAGATGTCGCCTGTCTTGGGGTCGTGCCACTCGAGGGG
>CANBEE010000019.1 GCA_947367415.1 uncultured Bacteroidales bacterium | reverse complement strand
AACGGGGAGATAAAGAGCGGACTGAATACCATTTCTCAATCATCGAGAGGGCTCATCAAGTTTGTTGATTCGTACAGGAATCTTACAAAAGTGGCACCGCCTGTAAGGAGGGCATTCTACTTCAGGGAACTTGCAGAAAGAGTGATTGGACTTACAAAAGAGCAGACTTTAATCTGCGGTGCAGTATGCACCTATATTGAAAAGACAGATGACATTATCCTCTACGCAGATGAGGGACAGATAACACAGATTATGATCAATCTGGTAAAGAATGCCATTCAGGCAGACGCCCGAAAAGTGGAAATCACTGCCGAAATAAACGCTTCGGAGCATATCATCATAAATGTCATAAATGACGGCACACCTATAAGCAAAGAGAGTCAGGAAGAGATTTTTGTTCCATTCTTCACTACAAAACAGGAGGGAACCGGTATTGGGTTGAGCCTTTCACGTCAGATAATGCGCATGCACAACGGTACGCTCTCCCTTACCAGAAGCGACCACAAGTGTACAATCTTCACCATGATATTCAAATAACAACTGCCTTGGGCAATTATATCCAGACAATCATCTTTGAAACTGTCTAAAGGGCATTCCCGTTACAACTGTCGGGAAGATGATTTGGACCTGTAGAGTGAGGGTGTCATCCCCTCATGCCGTTCATAACACTTCTTGTCAAGTTTGCGTATTACAAAAGTCCTCTCCATTGTTAAAAGAGACCTGTTATCTCGCCACCATATGTTATATCAATCCTCTCAGATGCAGGCTCCTCAGGCAAGCCCGGCATACGCATGATTTCACCCGAGATGACTACGAGCATTTCGGCACCGGCATTGATGACGATGTCCTGTACGGTGAAGCCGAAGCCTTCGGGTGCGCCGTACCGCTTGGCATCGGTAGAGAAGGAGTACTGGGTCTTGGCAATACAGATGGGGAAGTGCGTGTAGCCGAGCTCGGCTATCATCGCGAGCTTCTTCTTGGCAGCAGCACTCAGCGTCACTGATGCAGCACCATAAAGATTCTTGGCTACCTTGCCAATCTTCTCCTCTACACTGTCGCCGTCTTCGTAAGCGAAATGCAACTCCGAAGAGGGCTTCTGCTCTATGGTTTCTGCTACGAGGCGAGCCAGGTCGGCAGCACCTTCACCGCCCAGGGCATACGCATTGTTGACCTCACAGCCCACGCCAAGCTCGGCGCAGTGCTGGCGAACGTAGTTGATCTCCTCGTCGGTGTCGCCATTGTAGCGGTTGAAGGCAACGACTACTGTCTGCCCGAACGACTGCAGGTTGCGCAAGTGCTTGTCGAGGTTAACCATACCGGCCTTGAGTGCTTCGAGGTTAGGCTCTGAAACCTGGTCCTGAGGCACGCCACCATGCATCTTCAGTGCACGGGCGGTAGCTACGAGCACGGTGAGCTTGGGGGTGATTCCGGCCTTGCGGCACTTGATGTCGTAGAACTTCTCTGCTCCGAGGTCAGCACCGAAGCCTGCTTCAGTGATGACATAATCGGCGTATGTCATGGCCAGCTTGGTTGCCAGCACCGAGTTGCATCCGTGGGCGATATTGGCAAACGGACCGCCATGTACGAGGGCAGGCGTATTCTCTGTGGTCTGCACGAGGTTGGGTGAGATGGCATCCTTGAGGAGCACGGTGATGGCTCCTGCTACGCCGAGGTCCTTGACCGTGAAGGGCTTGCCCTCGTAGGTGAAGCCAAGCAGGATGTTCTCGATGCGGCGGCGCAAGTCATCCTCATCCTTAGCGAGGCATAGGATGGCCATGATTTCTGAGGCGGGAGTGATGTCGAAGCCTGCTTCCTGTGCAAAGCCGTTGGTCTTGGGGCCAAGGCCTGTGACGATATAGCGCAGTGAGCGGTCGTTGACATCGAGTACGCGGCGCCAGAGCACCTCCTTGAGGCCGATGCCTTTGTCGCGGTTCTGGTACATGTAGTTGTCGAGCAGGGCGGCAATCATGTTGTTGGCCGAGGTGATGGCGTGGAAGTCGCCCGTGAAGTGGAGGTTGATCTTATCCATGGGCAGCACCTGGGTGTAGCCACCACCGGCAGCTCCGCCCTTCATGCCGAAGCAGGGGCCTAATGAAGGCTCGCGCAGGGCTACGATAGTCTTCTTGCCTATCTTGTTCAGTCCGAGGGCAAGGCCGATGGATACGGTAGTCTTGCCGATGCCCGCCTTGGTGGGGGTGATGGCTGTGACAAGGATGAGGTTGCTCTTCTTCACCTTCTCGTCATCGATAAGGTGCTCGTCAACCTTGGCCATGTAGTGGCCATAGGGGTTTGTACTCTCGGCAGGTATGCCTACCTGTGCGGCAATTTCTCCGATGGGTCGCAACGGGGTGTTGCGTGCGATTTCAATGTCTGTTTTCATATCGTATATATTTTTATTATTCTATTCTCAATTTTAAGGTCTCTGTATTGCCGTTCGAGTCGCTCACAGCTACAATATAGGTACCAGTAGGCAATGTGCTGAGGTCGATACATGCATGTCCGTCAGCAAGTTCGGTCGGTACCTTCACACATTGCTGTCCTGTAGGTGTATAGACGGTTACCGTAGCAGCTGCAGCCTCTGCGCTGTAGATGTAGAGCCTGTCTTCTGTAAGGCTCAACAGTAACTTGTCTGTAGCTACATGATCGATGCTTTGGCCGTTCCAGGGAATCTCCGGCTGTTCGAGCCATGCGGCATAGCTGTTGATGATGTTTGCCTTGGCTATGGTTGGTTTGGCCATCACGTATACATCGCTGCTGCCGTCGGGGTAGAGACCTACCGACTCGATGCCGAGGTGGGGCTCATAGTAGAGGACATCTCTCCACGTAAAGTCAGCATCGGTGAGGGTGACGTAGCCACCTTCTGCTGCGAGCTTGAAGGGGGCGTGCAGCTGGGTGAAGGTCATCAGCTTGTCGGCCCAGATGATGAGGTAGCCGTGTGGCTCGATCACGCTGTTGACATCTCCTGCAATCTGATACTTTGTGGGTTTGTCCAGATTGTCGCTCAGGTACATGCCTGCTACGTCAATCGGTTCGTCGGTAGTGTTGTACAGCTCTATCCAGTCGTTCTTCTTATAGTATTCGTTGACATAGATGCTGTTGTCGGCGCTGATTTCATTGATGCGTACGGGGTAGCAGCTGTTCTCGGCCAGCTCCTCTTCGGTGAGCGGCTCATACAGGGCTATCAGGTCGGCATTGCCCGATGGGGTGTACTCGGCTGTCTCACACACAATCGCGTTGGAGGCATCGATAGTGCTGTGGAGCAGTTCGCAATCGAAGTAGATGTCCGATGAGCTGGCACTGTTGTTGTGTACCTCCACGGCAATGGTATTGCTGCCCTTCTTGAACAGTTTCGCAGGGAGGGTAAGTGTGCCTTGGTCGGGATTGCCGCTGGCGTGGCTTGTTGCGTAGGTGTTATAGTTGACTGTACCGCTGGGCATGAGGTAGCGGGCTGCCTCGGTGCCGTTGATGTAGACAATCATACCGTCGTCCACGGTGTAGTGGAGGATAAACTTGTCTTCTGTCGTAGGAGCGCTTGAAAGGTTGAAGGTCGTGCGGAAGTAATAGGTGGGGCGCTTGGCATTGGCATCCGAGCCGTAGTCAATCGTGGTGTTGTAGCCACGGCTGTTGTAGTTGTCGCCAGTGTAGTAGCCGAGCGGTGACTTGCCACTGCCCCAGGATGTGGTGGAGTAGGTGGCCGAGGTCCACTTCTTACCGTCGAGTGAACCTTTATCATAGTACTTCCAGCTGCTCCCTTTCTTGATGAGCGTGCTCTGTACGGTGCTGCTCTCTGAGCTCCATCCCAGGAAGCGGTAGCCAGCCTTAGGCTCAGCCTTCAAGGTGACGGGGGCAAACAGCGTGCCGCTGAATCTGTCGGTGGGTATCTCCATGTCGTTCACACGGAGCGAAACGTCTTCAACGTTGGCCGAGATGCTTATGGTTTGCTGCATGTCGGCACTGAGTTCCATGCGCCAGTAGTCGATAAGCGCTTGTATCATACTGTGTTGACGGTTGGCAAGGCTGCTTTTCAGTTGGTTGGCGGTACCATAGGGTGAGCGTCCGTCGAAGGCAAGTGCCGGTGCTATGCGGGCGGCCATCTCATCAATGATGGCGTTGCAGCGCTCGGGCTCAAATACGCTTCCTGCCACGAGGCAGTAGGTGTCGATGAACTGCTTGCGGAACGATTCGTTTTCCAGCATGTTGAGGAAGATGGTGACCAGTTCAATCTCTTCGGTGAGCTGACCGCCAAGGTCGTAGATGTAGTCGAAGGTGTAGTTCTGCTTGCCCTCGAAGGTGTAGAAGGGACTAGTGGTCGCAAGGGTGCCGTCGAGATCGAACATCACGAAGCGGAATCTACCGTCTTCGATGCGTGGGCGGAACCCCTTGATATTGTTCTGCGGCCAGTCGTTGCCGCCGAGGTAGAACTCTACGGCCATGTAGTTGATGTATTCGTCGATGTCTACCAGGTGGCGTATCTTCTCATAGGTGGCCTCGTCGGCGGCATTGGCCGAGAGGTCGTACCATTTGAGGAAAGCCTCTCGGTCGCCCTCCATCTGCACGTAGCCCGAGTCGGGACTCATCTCAAACTGGTCCATCTCGTCGGTGTCGATGCCGTAGTTGGCATAGACAAAGTGCTTGTTGTTGGGCTCACGCATGTTGAGCATACTTATATATTCTCCGTTGATGAAGTGCACGACAGGCTGGGTCGACTGCCCGTCAACATCCAGTCCCGAGCGGTGGACGATTTCCTGCAGGGCAGCGTCCTTGATACGGCAGTCGGTGTCGTTGCCGCCGTTGCGTATCTGTAGTGTCTTGTGCTTCAGGTAGGGCTTGTTGGCAAAGAAGGGGTAGTCAATGGAGTTGTTGCCCTCGTATATCTTGCCCGCTTTGAGCTTGAAGGAGTGGGGTGCCCATGCACGGCTCCATCCGCCACACATGGCGAAGTCCACCTCTTGGTTTACCACCATGCCGCCCTCGGGCGTGATGTACTCGAAGTTTACGGGGCGGTCCCAGTCCATATTCCAGTTGCAGGGTGAGCTCTGTCCGTTGCCCGTACGTCCGTTCACACCCTTCACATATACTCCGAGGCTATCGTCGTAGAGGTTGATGGGGTCGGTGACGACGGAGATTACAGGCAGTGTGTAGTCTCTATCCATATATATATAGGAGCGGGTGACTACCTGGCTGGGTAGCTTGCCTGTTTGGAACAGACGGAAACGATAGGTGGTGGTAGCTGTGACGGTGAACTTGCCGGTTACGCTGGTCTTGCCATTGGTGAGGGTAGGCGTGGTGCCGTCAGTGGTGTATCGCAGTATGCTGCCTGTGGGCTTGGTTACCTTGATGGAGAAGCTTTCGGTGAAGAGTTTGGCATCGGTGTCTACCACAGGAGCCTCCAAGCGCTCTGCGGTGAAGGTGCTGGTGGCATTGCTCTTGCCGGGAGTAGGCTCTGCTGTGCGTTCCCATGTGTCGCCTCCATCTGTGGTGCGAGCATACGAGGTGCGTGGTACGGCCATGGGGAAGTCTTGGCTGGTGATGATCTCGCCGTCGCGATTGCTGATGATGATGGTGCCTCCGTCAAAGTCGAGTTTGAAGTTGATTTGCGAAAGCGCCCAGTGGCTGTAGTGGTCGAACCACAGCACCCGATAGCCCTTGGCAGGGAGTGTGCCTCTGTTGCCTAAGTTGTATTTGGTCAGGTCGGCGGCATCGTCGCTGATGTACAATCCGTTGAGACTTACGGTCTTGTCGGTGGGGTTGTAAAGCTCTACCCAAGCACCGTAGTTGAACGATGGGTCAACAAACATGTCTATGTTGGCCGACTGTATCTCATTGATGACAAGCGTCTCGGCTGTGGGGACTGAACGCTTGACGGTAATCTCGCATGAGGCTATCGCTCCGCTCTCGTCCGTAGCCATGGCATGAATGGTAGTCGTTCCCTCCGATATGGCAGTGACCTTTCCCTCGGCATCAACGGTTGCTATTGACTCATCTTCGGACAGCCATTGCAGCCGTTGGTAAGTAGCGTTGGCTGGTGTTATTGTGGCAGTAAGCTGCGCCGTCTCTCCTTCGATGAGCGAGAGGGTGGTGGAGGAGAACGTAATCTTTTCAATGGCAGTTACTGTCCCGTAATACTCCAGCTTGAAGTTGTCCATCATGCACCAGTTGCTGTTCATGTAGGTGTCGTTGACGATGCCTATGGTCAGAGTGCCATCGGTAACTTCGGCTTCTACACTATTGTTATACATGCCGCGCTCGAAACAGTACGCGCCGCTGACCATACCGTTAGGATAATAGTTGTATTCCCAGCCATTGCCGTATGTGCCCCAACAGCTGTTGGCATAGTTCTCTGTCAAGTGTTCTGAATAGACACTCACTACAGGCACTTGTGCCTCGTTGGCATAGAGGAAGGCTGTTAGCTCTTCGGTGCCGTTGCTGTAGTTGTTGTAGGCCCAGTCATTGTCTGTGGTGCGGTAATAAGCCTGCACTGACAAGCGGTACTTTCCGTTAGGCACATTGACTGTCTGGTATATGTTGAACGTACCGTTCCAAAACTCCCATCCCTCATATTCGCCTCTTTGGCTTGAAGCATTGCTGGTGTAGGTCCAGCCCGTAGCCAAGCTGTTGTCAAAAGTCGGGTTCTGTATATACGCTTCAGTAACGTCAATCCATTGTTGTGCATGCAGCATCAACGGCAGCATAAGGAATAAACTAAACAGGTGTCTCTTCATTTCTTTCTATATTTACCTAAGAAACTGTTTGGGCTTTATTTCGAACAGTTCCTGAAATTACTACAAAAATACAACCGAATCGTGATTCTACCAAGCTTTTTCTTTAGAAAAAGGCTTTGTGTCTTTGTCACCTCTTTCTGCGTGCTTTATAAGTACCCGACTACTGAACTAAATGATGGGTTAGGATTACTTTTTTAGGCTGTAACAGTTAAATGTCGTTTTTTTTGCTTATCTTCGCTCGTTGAAATGCAAAACAATAAAAACTGAGATTTATGAAAACGTCCCCGATGAAATGGATGCTGACTTTGCTGCTGCTTGTAGGCGGTATGTCTGTAGAGGCTAAAGATGTTTGGCCCGATGGTACTGAAATGTCTGATTGGTTCAAACGTACAAAGAAGGTGAAGCCAGCCTCGCTCTATGATATTACAGAGCATGGTGTGGTGCGTGACAGTACGTTGCTGCAGACTGAGCAGATACAGGCTGTCATTGATAAAGCTGCAGCCAATGGTGGTGGTACCATCGTGATTCCTGAAGGTACCTTCCTCAGCGGTTCGCTCTTCTTCAAGCCTGGTACACACCTGCACCTTAATCCTGGTGCTGTGCTCAAGGGCAGTGACTTTATCGGAGATTTCCTCTTGATGGATACTCGTATGGAGGGACAGAACCTTAAGTACTTTGCAGCGCTCGTCAATGCAATCGATTGCGACGGATTCCGTCTGACTGGTAAGGGAACCATCAATGGCAATGGCTTGCGCTACTGGAAGCAGTTCTGGATTCGTCGTGGATATAACCGCCAGTGTACCAACCTGGAGGAGATGCGTCCTCGCTTGGTGTTCATCCAAAATAGCGACGATGTGCATCTTGAGGGCGTCAACCTCATCAATTCGCCCTTCTGGACCACACATATCTACCAGTGTAATCGCGTGAAGCTCATTGACCTTTATATCTTTGCTCCTGCTGCTCCCGTGAAGGCTCCCAGCAGCGATGCTATCGATATCGACGTATGTACCGATGTGCATGTCAAAGGTTGCTACTTCTCTGTCAATGACGATGCTATTGCACTCAAGGGAGGTAAGGGACCTTGGGCACATAAGGATGAGGTGAACAATGGCCCCAACCGCAATATCCTCATCGAGGACTGTACCTACGGATTCTGCCATAGTATGCTCACCTGCGGTAGCGAATCGCTGCACAACCACAATATCGTGCTTCGCAACTGCGACGTGAAGGATGCTACCCGTATGCTATGGCTCAAGATGCGCCCCGATACCGAGCAGAATTACGAGTATATCACCGTGGAGGGCATCAGAGGCAATGTGAAGAGCATGCTTTTCGTGAAGCCTTGGACCCAGTTCTTTGATCTCAAGGACCGCGAAGATATTCCTTATTCTTATTCTTCGAATGTTACGCTGCGCGATATCAAGCTCGACTGCCAGGTGGTGTTTGATGTGAAGAGCGATATCAGACAGTATAGCCTCAAGGACTTCAAGTTTGAAGATATAGAGGTCAACGCTTCGGATAAGCCGGAGATACGTAAGGACTATGTTGAGAATTTTACCTTGAAGAATGTGAAGGTAAACGGTGAGAAGGTGGAATGAAGTATTAATTAATTCTGAATTCTGGATTCTGAATGATGGGTTGTAACTTGATATTGATGGCTTCGTTGCCTACTACATGGCTTGTTGTAGGTATTGTATTGTTGGTGCTGTTGCTTGTTGCGGTATTGTTGCTTGTTGTGAAGAGCCGTGAGGCCTATTTGCTGAAGAAGGAGGTAGCAGAACTGCGTGAAACGATGCTGATGATGCGCTATGAGGAGGCCAACTTATCACGTATGCTGCATAAGGCCGATAAGGCGGAGCAGATAGTGGCACCTACTGCGGAAATGCTGATTGCGGAGGTCGAAGCAGATGAGGTGGCAGAGAGCGCTGATGAGCTGGAAGCCTCTGAGGAGTCTGAGGTCGTTACTGAACTTCCTGAATTATCCGGATTTTCCGAGAACTCTGAGCACTCTGAGAATTCAGAGCCTTCAGAGTGCTCAGAACAGGAAACCTCTCAAGAATCTGCAGAAGAGGAATCCTTAGTAGAGGAGCCAGTAGTGGAGGATACAGCTATTGAGGAACCTGTTGCTGAGGAATCCATTCCCGAGGAGCCTGTCATGGAAGAACCTGTTGCAGAAGTACCTGTTGTAGAAGAATCTGTTGCAGAAGAACCCGCAGTAGAAGAGTCTGTTGCAGTAGAGCACATAACGGATGGACCTATAGCTGAAGAATCGCATGCAGCAGAACCTATAATAGAGGCACCTATAGTTGAACAACCCGTAACGCCTCGTCCTCGCAAGCATGCTATCAATGAGCGCCGTCCGGCAATCCCGAACGACCTTTTTGCTGCGTGGTTTGAGGAACAGGATAATCAGAAATCTCAGGAGGAGTCTCTGCACGAAGAACTACTTGTAGAAGAGCAAACCATAGAGCCTGTCGCTATTGAAGTGAACGTAGCGTCTCCTGTAGAACTGGCTACAGAATCTGCTGTGGAGCCACTTCTTGCTGATGAGACTGATGCCCAGGTATCTTCGGAACCAAAAGTATTGAGCAAGGAGGACGAGAAGTTTTGCCGTAAACTGGAGCGCATCGTCCATACTCGTATGCATAATCCCAATTTGAATGTCGATGTCATTGCGGCTCAGTTTGGTATGGGACGTACCAACTTCTACCGCAAAGTACGCGAGATTACCTCTGTATCTCCCAATGATTATCTGCGTCAGTGCCGCATGGAGCGTGCTTCGGAATTGTTGCGCACGACGGACCTCTCTGTTACAGAGATTTGCGGTCAAGTGGGTATTCCTGATGCTCAGTATTTCAGCCGTGTATTCAAGTCGTTCTACGGCACTCCGCCATCGGCTTATCGTGAGCAGCAGTAATCTGATGCCTTTTTATTATTAATTATATGATAATGGACATGCACAATATGAAAAACATACAACCTATAAAGCGCCTTTTACTGAATCTTGTGTGCAGCCTATCTGTCGGCATGGCTTGGGCTGCCAATGTTTATGATGCGGCTTCGTATGGCATCGTTCCTAATACTGGCGCTGATATGGCAGGACTAATGCAGCAGATGCTCGATAAGGTGAAAGCTGAGACGGCGGGACGTCCTGCAATGATAAAGCTGGTTCCAGGAACCTATCATTTCTATCCAGCAACAGCAGTCCATAAGGAATACTATATTTCCAATCACGATCAGCATGCCGACCGCCCGGTAGGAATTGCTATCGAAGGATTCAAGGGACTCACATTTGATGGTCAGGGTGCCGACCTTATCTTCCATGGGCGTATGCTCCCAATCAGTGTCGTTGGCACCGAGAAGTGTACGCTGCGTAATTTTAGTGTAGATTTTGCTACCCCTCATATTGCTCAGGTTGAGGTTTTGGAGAACGACCCTGAGGCTGGCATCACCTTTCGTGTAGCACCTTGGGTCAATGCTCGTGTAGCTGCAGATGGTGCTTTCGAACATTTTGGCGAGGGCTGGGTAATGCGTCCCGGTTGGGGAATAGCTTTCAATCCCGATACACGTCATATCGTATATAACACCTCGGATATAGGCACTCCCGTGCAGCAGGTAGTTTCGCTGGACGAGCGCACCTATCGTAGTCCCTCATGGAAAGATGGACGTCTTCCTTCTGGTACTATTGTTGCCATGCGTAGCTATGAGCGCCCCTCACCCGGACTCTTTGTGAGCCATGCAACGGACACCAAGCTCCATAATATCAAGGTACACTATGCCGAGGGCATGGGGCTGCTGGCTCAGATGAGCGAGGACATCGAACTCGATGGCTTCAGTGTATGCCTCCGAGGCGATGATGATCCCCGTTATTTTACGACACAGGCCGATGCCACCCATTTCTCGGGTTGCAAGGGAAAGATACGCTCTGTCAATGGACTCTACGAAGCTATGATGGACGATGCCATCAATGTGCATGGCACCTATCTGAAGGTGATGGAGCGCATTGATGATTATACCCTACGTGCTCGCTATATGCATGGTCAGGCATGGGGTTTCGACTGGGGCTTCCCGGGCGATGAGGTACAGTTTGTACGTTCCCGTACCATGGAGCTTGTAGGTGCTGCGAATCCGTTCGTAACTGAGGTATCTGCAATTTCTGAGTATTCAAAGGATTCTGGTAACGCCGGTGACTTGGGGTATGCCAGCTTCTCAGAGAGCCTTCTGCGTGGCTGCTCCCATGGCGCTCGCGAGTTTGTCATCCGTTTCCGTGACCCTCTACCTGCAGAAATCTCAGGTGAACAGGGCTACGGTATAGAGAATCTCACATGGACTCCAGAAGTCTACTTTGCTCACAATACCATTCGCAACAATCGTGCTCGCGGTACACTTTTCAGCACACCACGCCGCACGGTTGTAGAGGACAATCTCTTCGACCATACTTCAGGAACAGCGATTCTCTTGTGTGGCGACTGCAATGGCTGGTATGAGACTGGTGCTTGTCGCGATGTCCTCATTCGTCGCAATCGCTTTGTCAATGCGCTCACGAATATGTTCCAGTTTACCAATGCCGTCATCTCTATCTATCCCGAGATACCGGCGTTGAACGAGCAGAAAGCCTACTTCCATGGAGGACGCAAGAATGCCATTCGTATTGTCGACAATGAATTCTACACCTTCGATTATCCCTTGCTTTATGCCAAGTCTGTCGATGGCTTGTTGTTCAGGGGCAACACCATATATCACAACACTGATTATCCTCCCTTCCACTGGAACAAAAGTAGCATATTGCTCGAGCGTGTTACCAATGTGCACATCGAGAATGGCCTCTATGACCGTGGCAATGAGCTCAAGCGTGTTGAACTGATGATTCCCCCTACACAATAATATAATATGACTTATGATATGAAAAACGTTCGTTTAGTACTTCGCCGTGCGCTGCTAATGATTGCGCTGGTATCTCCCTTAGGCCTCTTTGCTCAGGGACGTGAGGTGGTGAACCTCAATTTCGATTGGTATTTTCATTTGGGCGACCTGAATGCTGTGCCTACTGCACTTCCTGCTGCTGATGCTGCAGGGTGGGAGAGTATCGATGTCCCTCACGACTATCAGATTGCGCAGCCTTGGGTAGAGCCTTCACCCGAAGAGCGCCCCAACGATGGTGACGGTGCTGCCAATTTCAAGAGCCGCCTCTCGGCTCGTGCATTCAAGGAGATGGGTGCCGGATGGTATGTCAAGAGCTACACTCCCGATGCTTCGCTCAAGGGACAACGCCTATTGCTCGACTTCGAAGGTATCATGTACGTCGGTGATGTATATCTCAACGGCGAACGCATTGGTGGTACCGACTATGGCTATGTAGGCTTTGAAATTGATGTCACCAAGAAGCTCCGCTTCGATGCACCCAATGTCATTGCAGTGCGTGCCCACACAGCCGAGCCGCTCAACTCTCGCTGGTACACTGGTGGTGGACTCTTCCGCGATGTCACCCTCGTGGCTACCAATCCCACCACATGGTTTGAGCGCCATCCGCTCTATATCACTACTACAGACAACCGCATCGTAGAGATTCAGGCCGAGATTGCTACTCGTGCCCGCACCAATGAGGTGCCCTTGCGTACGGTTGTTCGCGATGCCGATGGCGTAGTCGTATATACAAGCACCAAGAACGTGCCCATCAACCGCAAATACCGCACCATGGAGCTCAAGACCGACTCTTTCGTTGTGGAGAATCCCCGCCTGTGGAGTTGCGATACTCCCCATCTCTACACCGCCTCAGTGGCTATCCTTGATGCTGAGGGTGCCGTGATGGACAGCGTGGCCCACACCTTCGGAATCCGTACCATCGAGTTCTCTCCCGAGTTTGGCATGAAGCTCAATGGTGAGAAGGTTATCCTCAAGGGTATCGCCAATCACCACACCTTGGGAGCGCTTGGTGCAGCAGCCTATCCTCGTGCTATCGAGAAGCGTATCCAGTTGCTCAAAGAGTATGGCTTCAACCATATCCGTACCTCGCACAACCCCTACAGCAAATCATTCATGCAGCTGTGCGATGAGTATGGTATCCTTGTAGTAGACGAACTTTACGACAAGTGGCTCTCCTCATTCTGTGGTGGCCGTGCCGACTGGATGAGCCTCTGGCCTCGCGACCTTCCGGAGTGGGTGAAGCGCGACCGCAACCACCCCTGTGTGGTGATGTGGAGCCTTGGCAATGAGTTGCAGACCTACAACTCGCTTCCCTTCAATGACTGGGGTGTTACCACCTATCGTATGATGAAGCCCGTGCTCCTGCGCTACGACGACACACGCCCCATCACGGTGGCTATGCACCCCCGTGGACGCGACCTTGCTACTGACTCACTCCCCGCACCGCTGGTTCACGAGACCGACATCGCTTCCTACAACTACCGCTACATGTACTTCCCCGGCGATAGCCGCCGCTTCCCCAACCTGATGTTCTATCAAAGCGAAGCCAACACCAGCATGATGGGCCCCAACTACTTTGAGATGGACCTCGACCGCGTACTGGGTCTTGCCTACTGGGGACAGATCGACTATCTGGGCGAGTCAAACGGTTGGCCTGCCAAGGGCTGGGTGAACGGCTCGTTCGACCTCTCTCTGCAACCTAAGGGCACCGCCTACTTCCTCAAGTCTATGTTTGTAGACGAGCCTGTAGTGCGCATGGCCATCATCGACAAGGCTGCCAAGGAGGTGATGTGGAACGATGTGCAGGTAGGCACTGGTGTCACTGGCGAGAGCTGGAACCGTGAAGAGGGCTCTAAGGTTTCGATGAACGTGTATACCAACTGCGAGCGTGTCGACCTTGTGCTCAACGGTCGTGTCATCGCATCGAAGGAGAACACCATGAATCCCCGTTCACGCAACAAGATTAAGTTCGACAATATTGCCTACGTTCCCGGCAACCTCGAAGCTGTGGGCTATCGCAATGGCAAGGCTGTAGCACGTCACCGTGTCGAGACCACCGGTGAGGCCAAGAAGTTGGCACTCATCCCCGATGCTATCAAGTGGCAAGCCGATGGCACCGACCTCATGCACGTACGCGTTCACGCTATTGACCGCAAGGGTCGTCGCGTGTGGAGTGCACAAGACGAGCTCACCTTCACCGTTGAGGGCGATGCCCGCATTGTAGCTGTCGACAACGGTAACATCTATAGTCACGAGGCTCACGTGGGCAATGTACGCCGTCTCTATGATGGCTCGGCACTCGTGATTCTCCGTGCAGGACACGCTCCCGGCAAGGTGGTGCTCACCGTCACCGACACCACGGGCAAGAAAGCCAAGGTGAATCTTCAGACACTGTGAGACGTATTTCACAGATAGGAAACGAGAAGAGCAGGCCATAAGTGACCTGCTCTTTTCGTTTTCTTGTCGTTGCTGTATGTTTACTTCTTCTTGTTCCAGTACTTCTCCAGCATCTTGGCCTCTTTCTTGGTGATATGGATGATGGCGCCGTGCTTCTGCTCTGCGAAGTTGGTACGTGTCATCTTGCCTTCACCGAAGTTGCCCAGCGGGGTGTAGTGGATGAAGTCGTGTGTTTCGGTGAACCCGAAGTTGTGGGGGTTGATGCGGTAGTTGTCGTGCATCACTACCCATGTGTCTTCACCAATGCGCTTCCAGCAGTTGGGAGCTTCGTGCCCTTGGCGTACACCGTCGTAGTAGTTCTCGTCCATGGTGTAGGGACCCTTGATGTCGGCTGAGGTTGCGTGCTTGATGGTAGCACCGCCCTCGTGCGACACGTAGTAGAGGTGGTAGGTGCCGTCGTGATACATGATGTCGCTGTCAATAACGTTATATTTACCCTCGGGAGCCTCGAAGAGCAGCTTGGGCTCACCCTCCATCTGAGTGAAGTCGTCGTTCATGTATACATAGTATATCATGTTGCGGCCGTTGCCGAATCGGGTGGTGAAGTGGAGGAAGAGCTTACCCTTCTCCTCATCGTAGCAGGTCTCGGGAGCCCATACGCAGCCCACCTCGGCCCATTTGCCTCCCATGGCCTGGAAGTTGAGGTTGGTGCGTGTCCAGTGCTTCAGGTCGGTCGACTTCATCAGCACCAATCCGCGGTTGTTGCCCCAGCCATACTTGCGTCCGTCGCGCTCCCACTCGGTGGTGCGGTAGCCGTCGCGCACACCGAATACGTGCAGGTCGGTCATCGCGAGGTAGAAGGCACCGTCGGGGCCACGGAAGATGTGGGGGTCGCGTATGCCCTTCTGCATGGCGATGGTGTCGCCGGCGATGAGAGGCTTGTCCTCGTTCAGTGAGATGAACTCATAGCCGTCGTAGCTGATGGCCATGTGCAGTCCGTGGTCGGCATCCTTGTGGTACACCATGAGGTAGGCGCCCATCTTGTCCTCCATCTTCTTGGCGGCCTTCTCCTGCTTGGCTTTGTTGTCGTAGTACTCCTGCAGGTAGGGCACGCCATCGGTGGTGATGTCGCACTTGAGGATGTTGCCCTCCTTGTCGTACTTCAGCTCCTGGGCACATACCGAGCGTGAGTAGCTGGTGCCGCTATGCAGAGCGCCGTTGTGGGTGAAGAGGATGGTCTTGCCCTTGAACTCCACGATGCCCGGGTGGGTGGTGTTGCTGTTGCCTGCCACCTCTGAGAAGATGCCCTTGTACTCAAACGGACCTACGGGCGAGTCGCCTACGGCATAGCCCAGCTTCTCGGGCCATCCGGTGGCAAAGGTGAGGTAGTACTTGTCGCCACGCTTGTGTACCCATGGTGCTTCGGTGAAGTCCGAACCCTCGGGGGTGATGTCCATCACCTCACCGTCAATCTCTATCATGTTGGGCTTCAGTTTGGCGGCAAAGCATCGGCGGTTGCCCCAGTATATCCATGCGTTTCCCTCCTCGTCCTGATAGATGGCGGGGTCGATGCATGCCCATGAGTGGTCGGTGCCGGGGCAATCGGCATTGGTGAGCAGCTGCTTGCCCAGGGCATCCTTGAAGGGCCCGTAGGGCGAGTCGGCCACGGCTACGCCAATGCCACACCAGTTGGTCGACACGTAGAAGTAGTACTTGCCATCCTTCTCGGCCACGTGGGCGGCGTAGGCGGCGTGTGAGTTTTGCCACTTGAACTCATCCACGTGGAGCGGACTCTTGTGCTCGGTCCATGTCATCATGTCGGTGGTGGAGAACAGTGCCCACTCGTGCATCTTGTAGCCTCCCTGGTTGCCGGCAAAGTCCACGCCGGTGTAAAGGAACAGCGTGTCGCCCTTCACGAAGGGGGCAGGGTCGGCCGTGTGCTTGTGCTTCACTATAGGGTTCGATGTAGCCCTGAATTTATACAGTTCCCCATTGGGGATAATCTGCGCAGCTGCTCCAGCAGCCATTGCGCCCATGCAGAGCGCCAAGATTGTTTTCTTCATATATAAATGTTATGTATATTGTTTCGTGCTTGTAGGTATCTATGCATGTTTGCTTCGTTACTTGCCGAACTGACGGCTTACGAAGGGCAGTGCAGTGTACAATGCCGAGTGCCAGTATTCCCAAGTGTGTCCGCCATCGCGTACGCGCAGCTGGCAGGGAATCTGTGCGCGGCGCATGGCTTGGTAGAAGTCCATGTTGCCGTCGAAGAGGAAGTCGTCGTCGCCACAGTCGACAAACCACTTCACTGTGCGCAGCTCCTGCTTGCGGGCCTCATCGGCATTCTTCACGTAGTCCACGCAGCTCAGTCGGTGTGCAGCCTCCATGAGCAGCGCCGTCTTGTCGCCCTGGGCCACCTTCTGAGCATCTACACCCTCGGCTCCCATGTGCAGGAAGGCACTCATGGCATAGCATGCACCAAACATGTCGGCATGGCGCTGCGCATAGCTGGTGCAGCCACCACCACCCATGGAGAGGCCTGCTATGGCGCGGTGTTGCTTGTCGGCCTTGATGCGGTACTCCTTCTCTATCATGGGCAGGAACTCGGTGAAGAAGAACTCCTCGTAGTTCCATCCCCGCATGTCGAAATATCCGTTCCACTTGCCCTCGCGCACCGAGCCTCCTGCATCGGGGCTCACGATGATCATGGCATCGGCCTCGCCCGAGGCGGTGAGCTGGTCCATCACGTCCTTCACGTGTCCGCGGTCAAACCAATCCTTGTTCGTGCCATCCATGCCGTGCAGCAAGTAGAGCACCGGGTATGTCTTCTCCTTGTCGATGTCATATCCTGCAGGCAGGAATACCGTATAGTTGCGTTCGGCCCCCATCACCTCGCTTTGGATGGTGTGTTCTTCTACTCGGCTCATCATCTGTCGCCAGTTCTGAGCCATTCCGTTCAAGCTGATCGTCAATAGGGCCACTAGTGCCATGCAAAATCTCTTCATGATGTGTTAGAGTTTTAGTTGTTATTGTTTGCGCTGTAAAGATAGTCAAAATCAACGAATATTTTGATATATATTGTAAATATAGGTGACTCCCGCACGTTAACATGGGTACC
>CANBEE010000018.1 GCA_947367415.1 uncultured Bacteroidales bacterium | reverse complement strand
AATTTAGTGCAAGTTTTTCTGCGGCAAAAAATGCCTACAAAGAGGCTTTGCTAAATGTTGATGAGGTCAACGATGCCATTGTTGCACTAGATAATGCCTCTTTCGATTTTTTCCTACTCAACGCCGATGGTACTATAGCTTACGATGCAACAGACTTTTTGGCTAACCCCACAATTCGTAAAGGTAGTCAAGGTTGGTCTGGCTCGAAACCTGGTTTGGAATATGAGGTGATGGAATTTTATGATTGCAATTTTGACATGTATCAAATATTAACCGATATACCTAATGGTTTATATAAGGTTTGCGTGCAAGGCTTTTATCGTACCACATGGAATGATGGCGGTGCTTCTTATCAGGCAGGTGAAGAGAATATCACTGCAGAATTGTATGCAAACGATGTTTCTGTGCCCATGTTGTCGCTTTACAAGTATCCAGCTTCTGTAATGGGCATAACAAACGACCAGGTTTGGAATGATTACGTGAATCAGCGTGTTGCTATCGATGAAGCGTTTAACTTAACCAACCCGAAACTAGGCGTTCCTTACTATGCGGAGAATAAACTTATCGTACATGTCTCTGATGGGACTCTTAAGATAGGGCTGCGTAATAAAGAGCATTTGGCTAGTTCTTGGTGTGCTTTTCGTGATTTCAAGTTGGAGTATTTTGGGAATGTAACTGAGATTCCAAATAATAAGGCTCAAGTTACTTATATGCTTGAAGGAAGTGTTTTTGCCACAGATACTGTATATTGTGGCGCGACAATACCGCTACCTGCTGTCCCAGAAAAAGAAGGATACAGTTTTGTGTGGGATGTTCCTAAGACAATGCCATATAGGGATGTTGTAATAACTGGAACCTACATCGTCAACTCTTATAATGTTACATATTCCGTTGATGGAAATATTTACAAGAAGGATATAATCAATTACAATTCTCCACTTACCCCCGAAGAGTTCCCTGTAAAAGAAGGTCATACTTTCAGTGGATGGAGTGAAATACCGGATTCGATGCCTGCACATGATATTAATGTATATGGTTCGTTCATTGTTAATAAATATGAGGTGGCCTATGTAATTGGCCAAGATACATTATCTGTGGATTCCGTAGCCTATGGAAGTGCGGTTCCACTCCCCGATACTCCAGTCAAAGAGGGATACACCTTCAACGGATGGGAGGGAGTAAAGACGATGCCAGCCGAAGATATAGTGCTGACTGGGTCATACACTATCAATAACTATAAATTGGAATATGTCGTTGATGGGGAATTGTATCATTCTACTACAGTGACCTATAGCGACACTATCGTGCCAATATCAACCACTCCCAGCAAGGAAGGATACACTTTCGTGGGGTGGGTAAATCTGCCGACTGTAATGCCAGCCAATGACGTAAGGGCAACAGCGATGTTTGAGGCTAACAGGTATCGCATTACCTATATCGTAGATAATCAGGTGGTAGCCATCGACTCTGTAGCCTATGGTACCGATGTTGTACTTATGGACCCTCCAGCTGTCGAAGGATATACTTTTGCAGGATGGAGCTATGTGCCGGAGAAGATGCCTGCAGCAGACGTTATGGTGATAGGTATCTACACTATCAACAGCTATCAGCTAACCTATATGGTAGACAGTGTTGTGTATGATACGAAAACCATTGTATATGATGAGGATGTCCCAGTCCTGGAAGAGCCAACAAAGGAAGGTTACACCTTCAGCGGTTGGAGTGAAATCCCCGAGACTATGCCGGCAAGCGATGTAATCATCAGCGGAGCATTCACCGTTAATAAATATCTTGTAACCTTTAAGATTGGTGATGAGGTGATTGCTGCAGACTCCCTTGAATATGGAGCATCTATTGTTGCTCCCGAAGCACCTGAAAAAGAGGGACACACCTTTGACGGATGGATTGAGATACCCGAAGTTGTTCCTGCCAATGATGTAACTATCGAGGGAAGCTACTCTGTTAACTCTTATCTGCTAACCTATGCGGTAGATGGTGAGACTGTGCAAACCGACTCAGTTGCATACGGCACAGCAATCACCTTGCTTGACGAGCCTATAAAGGAGGGGCACACCTTTAGCGGATGGAGCGAAGCGCCTGAAACCATGCCGGCAATTGATGTACTCATCAGCGGAACATTCACCGTCAATAAATATCTTATAACCTTCAAGATTGACGATGAGGTGATAGCTGCCGACTCGCTCGAATATGGAGCCACGATTGTTGCACCCGAAGCTCCCGAAAAAGAGGGCTATACCTTTGATGGATGGGGAGAGATTGCAGAGACCGTTCCTGCAGGAAATGCAACTTACGAGGGAACGTACACCGTTAATATATATAAGGTATACTATTATGTAGGCGAGGAGTTGGTACATACTGCTGAAGTGGCCTACGGAGAGGCAATCCCCGAGTATGTATACGAACCTACTGAAGCGGGCTACACCTTCCTTGGCTGGATAGGCGATACCTACGAGACCATGCCAGCACATGATGTGACCTATACGGCGAACATTGATGATGCTATTGAACAATTGACAATTCACAATTCACAATTGACAATCTACGACCTCAGCGGTCGTAAGGTGCTGGATACCGAGAACCTGAAGGGTGGTATCTATATTGTGAATGGCCACAAAGTTATAGTGAAGTAGTCACTTATATCATAATACATGATGGAGGGCTCAGCTTGCTGAGTCCTCCTTCTTTAATTAGCTGGCTACACATAAGAAACTGGACATTGGATGATAAAAAAAGAGCACTTCGGAGGCGTGAATGGATAGTTTATTGTAAAAATCACAGCAACACTGAAGATTTACACTTTCATCATCACAGCACACTGATTGACAAGCAGGAGCACTGAAAATATTTACACAAACATTTACACTTTTTGTACATATTTCTTAGCCACTTTACTGAATGGTATATGAAAAAAAGTTGGCACCACCGGGAGGGTGATGCCAACATATCATTATGTATAGCGGTGGGGATTACTCCACGCCTTTCTTGATGACGTAGCGGATGAGGTCGTAGAACTTCTGCACGGTGGGGATTAGCACGCGCTCGTCGGGTGAGTGGGGCGACATCAGTGTGGGGCCGAACGAGATCATATCCATACCCTCGTTCACAGCACCAATGATACCGCACTCGAGGCCTGCATGGATTACCTTCACCTCGGGCTCACGTCCGAAGAGCTCCTTGTAGGTCTCCTTCATGGCGGCCAGGACATGAGAATTCACATTGGGCTGCCAACCGCTGTAGCTACCGCTGAACTCGACACGCATGCCGGCCATGGAGAAGCAGCTCTCGAGCGAGATGGCCTGATACATCTTCATGCTCTCCGACGAACTGCGCACGAGGAGGCTAAACTGGGCCTTGCCCTCTCCAATCTCCACGATGGAGAGGTTGCTCGATGTCTCCACGGTGTCGGGGATGGTGGGGATGTAGCGCATCACACCGTTCTGGCAAGCAAGGATCGCGTCGATGAGGTTGTCGCGAATCTCCTCGGGAGTCTCACTCTCGGGCATGGCAACCTCCTCTACGGTGAGGGTGATGCCGCTCTCGATGGTAGCAAACTCCTCATTGAAGAGTGCCTCGCAACGAGCTGCCAAGTCGTTCAGATCCTCCACTGCATCTTCAGGCAGGGTGAGCACCACATAAGCATCGCGGGGGATGGCGTTGCGCATGTTGCCGCCCTTCCACTGAGCCAGCTGGGCATCGCACTCGAGCACTGCCTCGCGCACGAAGCGGCCCATCAGCTTGTTGGCATTGCCACGGCCCTCGCATATCTCGAGGCCCGAGTGTCCGCCACGCAAACCCTTGAGGGTGACGCGTACGGCCTTGTAGTCCTCTTCGGGCTCTATCTCCATATATTGCAGGGTGGCTGTGACATCGATACCGCCGGCGCATCCGATATAGAGTTCGCCCTCGGCCTCGGAGTCGAGGTTGAGCAGCACCTTGCCCTGTACGGTTCCCGGCTTCAGACCAAAGGCACCGTACATGCCGGTTTCCTCATCGGCTGTGATGAGTCCTTCGATGGGGCCATGCTCCAGGGTGTCGTCCTCCATGATAGCCATGATGGCGGCCACGCCCATTCCGTTGTCGGCACCGAGGGTGGTGCCACGTGTGCGTACCCAGTCGCCATCGACGTAGCAGTCGATGGGGTCTTTCTCAAAGTCGTGGGTACTCTCGGCTGTCTTCTGGGGCACCATATCCATGTGTGCCTGAAGCACGATACCCTTGCGGCCTTCGAGGCCCGGTGTGGCGGGCTTGCGCATGATGATGTTGCCGGCGTCGTCCTTGAAGGTCTCAACGCCAATCTTCTGCCCGAAGTCGAGCAGGAACTGCTGTACGGGTTCGAGGTATCCCGATGGACGGGGCACCTGTGTCAACTCATAAAAATGTTTCCACACGCTCTGAGGAGCTAATTCTGCAATTGTACTCATGGTTCTTTTTCTTTTTTAGAATTTTATATATCAGAGTACCCGTGTTTCTTGGAGTACTCAGAATTCTCGTTTCATTTTACTATCAACTCTCAACCCTCTTCTTATTCCTCACCTGCAAAGCCACCCATCCATAGGCACCGAGGCACATCACTCCCAGTGTCTGGAAGGCGTGTACGATGAGGGCAAAGGATGAGGCATCGGTCTGCGACACGCCGTAGAGCGTCATCATGGAGATGACCACAAAGTGCCACGGGCCAGCGCCATTGGGGGTAGGTATGATGATTGCCAAGCTGATGGCAGCAAAGATCACCAGCGCCTGCACCACGCTCAGCTCTGCCGTGAAGGGGAAGCAGAAGAAGGCAAGGTAGAACTCGAGGAAGTAGCCTATCCATATACCAATGGTATAGAGTAAGAACAATCCTTTGCGGTGCATGGTTTTGAGCGAGAGCAGTCCGTCGACAAAGCCGCGCACCATCTGCTTTATCTTAGCGTAGAACTTGGTTTTCTTCAGCCCCAACCACAGTAGCGCACATACGGCGATGGCGACAGCTATTATAATATAGGTCTTAGGGCTGGTGAAGAGCGCTGTGAGCGCACCCTCATTGGTGCCCGTCTGCGCAAAGAGCGATACAAATACGTCAAGTTGCGTGAGGAGCATCACACACACGAAGAGCAGCACCAGCAACATATCGACCAGGCGCTCGGCCACCAATGTGCCCAGTGCCTTGCTGAAGGGCACCCCGTCGTACTTGCTCAGCACTGCGCAACGCGACACCTCGCCCACACGCGGTATCACCACATTGGAGGCGTAGGCAATGAAGATGGAGTCGATGCTGTCGCCCTTCTTGGGCTTATAGCCCAGCGGTTCAAGGGTGATGAGCCAGCGCAGACCGCGCATCACATGACTCAGCGTTATGGGCACGAGCGAGGCCAGCAGCCACCACACATTCATCTCGTGCAGGAAGATACGCTTCGCCTCCGAGAAATCAAAGTCACGATACATATAGAAGAGGAGCACTCCTGCAATGAGCAGTGGGAGGGCTATCTTCGCGATATTTTTCAAAATCTTTTCCACACTTTTGCCTGTTTTCAAAAGGATTTGCTTACTTTTGTAACAAATTCAAGACAAAGATAGCGCAAACGAGCGAATAAACAACTATCTTTGTGAAAAATTTGAGATAATTAAACAAAGTATGGACGACGGTATAAGTTATAAACGGAATGAAACAGGTAAAGCCCAAGAAATTTCTGGGACAGCACTTTCTGAAAGACCTTTCCATAGCGAAAGCCATAGCAGATACTGTCGACAAGTGTCCCTCGCTACCCATCCTTGAGGTAGGGCCCGGCATGGGTGTCCTCACCCAGTTCCTCATCACCAAAGAGCGTACGGTAAACGTGGTGGAAATCGACTTCGAGTCGGTGGCCTACCTGCGTGCACACTATCCCGAGCTGGAGGAGCATATCATCGAGGACGATTTCCTGAAGATGCATCTGGACCACTTGTTTGACGGCAACCCCTTCGTGCTCACCGGTAACTACCCCTACAATATCTCGAGTCAGATATTCTTCAAGATGCTCGACAACAAAGACCGCATCCCCTTGTGTACAGGTATGATACAGCGCGAGGTGGCGCAGCGATTGGCAGCCTCACCGGGCAGCAAGACCTACGGCATCCTGAGTGTGCTGGTGCAGGCTTGGTACGACGTGGAGTATCTGTTCACAGTGAATGAGAACGTCTTTAACCCACCACCCAAGGTTAAGAGCGCCGTCATCGCCATGCGCCGCAACGAGGTCACCGACTTGGGGTGCGACGAAGCCCTCTTCAAGCGTGTGGTGAAGACCACCTTTAACCAACGCCGCAAGACCCTGCGCAACTCCATCAAGCCCATCGTGCCGGCAGGACATCCCATACTGGCCAATGAGATATTCAACAAACGCCCCGAGCAACTCTCGGTGGCCGACTTTGTGGAGCTGACGAAGATGATAGATGGCCTCCCCCCTGCCCCTCCCAAGGAGGGGTGATGCAAGTATCGCTGATAATAAGATAGTTTGATTTATCAGAGTACTCAGAGCACTCAGAGTTCTCCGAGTTCTCAGAAACAAAGAAAGAGGAACGATGAAAGATTCCGTAATACTCACCCGTGAATACATAGAGCAGATAGAGCAGCTCGTAGCCGAGAAGCAGACTGAAGAGCTGAAGCGCAGGCTCGACGAGATGCACCCTGCCGACATCGCCGAGATGTGCGACGACATGTCGATAGAGGATGCCCGCTACATCTATCACCTGCTCGAAGGCGAGGATGCTGCCGACGTGCTCATCGAGATGGACGAGGATGCCCGTAACGAACTCCTCGAAGAGGTGCCCTCAGAGACCATCGCCAAGAAGTTTATCGACTACATGGATACGGACGATGCTGTAGACATCATCCGCGACATGGACGAGGAGAAGCAGGAAGAGGTGCTTGCCCACATCGAGGACATAGAGCAGGCAGGCGACATCGTAGACCTGCTCAAGTATGATGAGGATACCGCCGGTGGTATCATGGGCACCGAGATGGTGATTGTGAATGAGAACTGGTCCATGCCCGACTGCTTGCGCGAGATGCGCCTCCAGGCCGAGGACCGCGACGAGATATACAACGTATACGTGGTCGACGACGAGGAGCGTCTGCAGGGTGTATTCCC
This sequence comes from uncultured Bacteroidales bacterium, assembly GCA_947367415.1. Classification (GTDB taxonomy): domain Bacteria; phylum Bacteroidota; class Bacteroidia; order Bacteroidales; family Bacteroidaceae; genus UBA1189. Next base: position 10,716 of record CANBEE010000018.1, on the reverse strand, counting down.
GCTGAAGAAGATGATTACCAACCCCTCGGTGTCGAAGGTGAAGCATGTGATGGACCGCGACCTCATCAGTATCCATGTAGACACTCCCGTGGAGGAGGTGGTGCAGCTCATCGAGAAGTACAACCTCGTGTCGGTACCCGTCATCGATAGCATAGGCCGCCTTGTGGGACAGATTACCGTCGACGACGTCATGGACGAGATGCGCGAACTTGCTGAGCGTGACTACCAGTTGGCATCAGGTCTCTCGCAGGATGTGGAGAGCGACGACAGCATAATGAAGCAAACCCGCGCACGTCTCCCCTGGCTGCTCATCGGTATGGTGGGCGGATTGGGCACTTCGGCCATCCTGGGTCTCTTCGACGGCGTGTTTGCCCAATATCCCGAAATGGCGCTCTTCATCCCCCTCATCGGTGCTACGGGTGGTAACGTAGGTACCCAATCATCAGCTATTGTGGTGCAGGGCCTTGCCAACAACTCGCTCGACATCAGCAATACGGGCCGCCTGATACTGAAGGAGTCGCTCGTGTCGCTCCTCAATGCTGCCATCATATCGCTCGCCGTATTTGGTTACAACTGGTGGCGCTATGGTGTAGGGTCGCCCGCCACCTACTCGGTGAGCCTCTCGCTCTTCTGCGTGGTGATGTTTGCCGCCCTCTTCGGCACCTTTGTTCCCATGACACTGGAAAAGCTCAAGATAGACCCTGCCATTGCTACCGGTCCCTTTATCTCCATCACCAACGACGTCATCGGTATGCTCATCTACATGGGCATCACCGTTTGGTTGGCCTGACAAAGGCATAGAGCATAGAATATAAAAAGAAAAGAGGGTGTACCGTCGGGCACACCCTCTTATTTTTGCTTATCTCTATAAGACTTATACTACCAGCACTTTTTTTTCCACATCAAAGGGGCATAGGTCGTCCATGTGCATAGCACTGACTGCTATCGCAACTAAGTCTGCCTTATTGGTATAGGCTACAGATTTTTTCTCTGCAAAGTAGTGCCCAGCCTCAACCATACAGCCTTCGGGGATAAGGCCTATGAGTTCCGTGCCCGTAACCTCGACACCATGTTCGCGAGCAACCTGACATACCGTCTCGTAGGCCAAGTGAATGGGACAGAGTGCTACGTCATTGATATTCATCGACACTTGGGCACAGCCATATTCTTCAATATACCAACCTATTGCCTTGCATCCACGCAGCAGTCCGGGGCGACGCACCACCCTACCCTCTGCATCGCGCAAAGCATTACCCTCAGCATCACGACACACCTCACCGCTGGCTCTAACGCGTGAAGCAATCGCTGAAGCGACATCGCTCGATGAGGTATTGAGATTGAAGTTTACGGCAATCAGGAAATTGCGTGCACCTACTACCGTTGCTCCCGAGCGAGCTGCATTATCTGTGTACGTCTCACCACCAAAGTCGGGTCGCATCACAGGATTACCCATCTTTTCGCGCAAGCCCTCATACTCGCCACGGCGACAATCGGCAAGGTTGGCATGTTCAGGACAAAAGGCTGCAGCCTCGTAGCAATAGGTAGGGATATGCAGTTCTCGGTATATGCGCTCGGCTAGTTTGCGAGCCAACTCAGCACACTCAGCAAGCGTGATATTCTTCAAAGGAATAAGAGGAAGCACATCGGTAGCCCCTATGCGCGGATGCTCGCCCTGATGGAGGCGCATGTCGATGAGTTCGGCGGCACGCTTCACCATACGGAATGCCGCCTCCACCACATCCTGCGCAGGCCCCACGAAGGTAATCACCGTACGGTTGGCAGCTTCGCCACGATCTATATGCAGTACTCGAACGCCATCGACCGAGCGTATTGACTCGGCGATGGCGTTGATGGTATCGATGTTGCGTCCCTCACTGAAGTTGGGCACGCACTCAATCAAGTTGAGCGTTGGGCTTTGAGCACTGAGCGTATCCATTAGAAGTCGTACTTCACCATCACACAGATGCGGTGGTTGGCCACCCAATGGGTATCACCCACCGTACCGTCGGTATAGTTCTTAGGATACTCATTCATATTTAACTTATAGTTTCCGTAAGCAACTGCTGTATGCTCATATTCTATACCTATCTGCATGTTCTCCACTTTATAAGTCACGATGGGCGAGAAACGGAATGCCTGCCCCATACCAGTGTTCTTCGCATAATCAATATTATTACGAGACACAAAGGCTGAATTAGGAATCTTCTTATCGACCTCAACCATATAGATATCGCTACCATCCTTATTCTGTCCAACAACACCATTTGTAATGAAGTCCTCCCCTGCCGAACCATAATTCTTCATCCAACCAGCAAAGAAGCCATAACGCAACTTCTTACCATACATCATGGTTATCCATGCCGAACCAAGCTGCATAGGCTCGTAGTTATAAACACCGTTGTCAAATACTTCAACAACGCCAAAGCCTGTAGGTTGCTGCATGTGAGAGGTATTCTGTCCGTAAACAGCCTTGGCACGCACCGAGAGGTCATCCACCTTGAGCGACCCGAATACCATAGCCGAGTAACTAGTCAAGCGCTCGTCTACACGCATATCATTAGCCACCACACGTGGAGCAATAGTTGAAGCGTTCACGCCAAAACCTCCCGTGAGATGCTTGCCCTTGGCTGTCATTCCTATAAAGAGCTCAGGTACGATAGCATTGCGTGAATACACGTTTGAGGTCTTGCCATCAAGGCCCACCGAGCCATACTGATACTGATAGAGAGCAGCAGCTGTAAAGCTAAGTCCCTTTACGGGAGCATAGTTGTAGCGCACTTGCGGAGAACGGTTAAAGGGGTTGAAGGGTGCTCCTGTAGCCAAGCTGAACACCTCGGGCATCAAATCGCCCGACATGGGATGCCATGCCTGGCCTACAAGCAAATCGGAGTTGTCCCAAGCCAGCTTCGTATATGCCTGACGGATGCGCAGGTTGAATGCTGTACCCGAAGAGGCTCCACAGAAGTCCGACTCAATCTTGGCAGAAGACTTGGCGCCCCAAATCTCGGGACCACTGACGTTGATACCAAAGCGTGTGGTCATGGAGAGAAAGCGCACCGAGGGAATGGCATTCAAGTCATAGCCATTGGCACCATAGTTCACATCATTGGGGAGCATATTGAAGAGTCCCTCATTGGATTGCACGCAGCTACGCGAATCATACGTGAAATAGTTACGCACGAATCCATACACCTCGGCCTTAACGGCCTTGTCCTGCGCGTAGCCAGCCAAGGCAGACAGCGCAAACACACTACTAATAAATAAACGTTTCATTGTATTTCAAGTATTAATATCCTATATATTTATCTTAAAATGATACGATGCGCCTGGGCATCATAGTACAGTTCGTCACTGTCGAGAAAAGCCGAGATTACTCCACTACGTGAAAGCTCGTCAAGCGTGCCTGCATGTAATCCAGTCTGCTGTAGCAACCAAATCACATCGACCGTCTGAAAAGCAATCTCCAAATCGTGCGTAGAGAGCACGATAAGTTTCTGTTGCTCATGGGCAAGCCGACGCAACAACTGCATCATAGCAATCTTGCTCGGGTAATCGAGAAAGGCAGTGGGCTCGTCGAGGAAGATGACGGGAGTCTGCTGGGCGAGCGCCTTGGCTATCATGGCTTTCTGCCTCTCTCCATCGCTCACCTGATAGATTTTGCGATGGCGCAGAGATTCTATTCCAACAAGGGCAATGGCCTCATCGACAATTCTACTGTCCTCCTTCGATAGTGAGCCCCAGAAGTTAGTATAGGGCGAACGGCCCAAACCTACCACCTCTTCAATGGTAAGGTCGGCAGGCATATTCTTCTCTGTGAGCACCACACCGATACGCTCCGAAAGCTCTTTGGCCGAATATTCACCGATAGGCTTACCATCAATGCAAACATCCCCACGCAATGGAGGTTGGAATGCAGCCATCGTACGCATCAGAGTAGACTTGCCCACTCCATTTGCTCCAATCAGACAGGTGAGCACGCCACGCGACAACGTAGCATTGAGGGTCTCGGCCACGATATGACGTTTGTCATCTTCGCTATAGCCTATATAGAGGTCACGGAGGTTAAGCATTTTGGTTGAAGGTTGATGGTTGAGGGTTGAGAGTTGATGGTTTATGGTTGAGGGCTGAGGGCTTTAGTAGTTCACTAAACCATAAACCATCATCCATAAACTAGAAAACCTCAATCCTTAGTCCAGCGTTTCAGAATCTTCTTTATTTCTTTCTGTGTAGCCTCGGGCATGGTGCCTATACGTGCCTTGTGCGAGCCACCCGGCTCCACAAATACACGAATGTGCTTCTTATCATTGAGCCAAGTCACTCCTGTTGCCGACCAGGGGTCGTATTCGCCGTAGATGAACATCATGGGAAGGTCGTTCTCTCTCAAGAAGGTATTGACACGTTCGTAGAGATTTCCGTCAAACTCGATGTAGGTAAGCGAGTCGGGAATCATCACACGGCGCATGTAACCCTCGGCATGAGGTATCGAGAGATATTCTTCGAAGGGAGCCGTATCGTAACCATAATATCCAAGCTCACGCATAGCCTGCACGTTGAACGAGGTGTAGGGTGTCTGTTGCGCAAAATAGCTAGGCTCACACTTGTCTATCAAATGCTTGTAATAGGTACTATCGGTAGCTGTGAGAGCAGGAATCTGCGCCACATCATCGCCCCACTGCCAGAATGCAAAGGAGTACTCAAGCACAGCCAAGTCGAAGATTTCGCTGACAGGCACACGGAAGGTATAGCCTTTGCGTGAGCAATAGTCTGCAAACATGGGTTCCAATGTAGCACGGCGCTTGAGAGTCTCCATCTGGAACTCCTGAATTCGTGCACGCTCCTCTGCAGTACCAGCCTGATTGATGAAGGGTTCGTGACGTCCGTCTTCAAGCGACTTGTTGAGTGGAGCAACATACGACACCGAACCATCTACATCGTTCGGGTAGAACGTACGGTAAAACATTGTAGTCTGTCCGCCCTTGCTGATACCCGTTGTGAACCACTTGCCCGGATACACTTCACGCAAGAGGTTACGTATGTGGTGATAGTCGCCAGCCGAGTTTTCCACAGTGAGGTGGCTCCAGTCGCAGGGCTGGGGAGTAGACTCCAGAAAATAGCGGTGCTCCACAAACACAAGGTTGGCCTCGAGCAATGTCGACAACTCCTCCTGATAGCCAGGATGCAAGGCATATGCTGCACCATACCCTTCGGTAACCATCACCGTAGGACGGTCGAAGCCACGGTGCTTAATGATGACACGCTGCCCGAAGGAGCCTTCGGCCTCATCCTTCCAATCGAGTTGCTGATTGACGAAGCAGACGAGTTTCTCCAATCCATCGGTCGATTGCAACGTCTTCACGCCACTCACGGCTGACAATGCATTCAAACGGTCTGTCAAGTCGGTAGCATGTACCGACACGCATGTTGCCACAGCAACCAATGCTACTAACGTACAAAATAACTTCTTCATATCTTATATCATTTTTCAATTATTCATTTGCTCTATTGCTTTTCCCTGCCAAGTGTTGCGCTCCGCCATCCGTCGACGGAGTCGATCTACAAACTCATAGTTCTTCACGCCCCAGTCAGGAGCAATCAGTAGCGTACGAGGCGATTGGGAGATGAAGCGTTCGATTACCACGTGCTGGGGTATACGCTCGATATAGTCGATAACCAGTTCAATATACTCATCAGCCTCATAGAGATGAAACATCTCTGGGTGCTCCTCATACTCGCGAGCCATGCGCGTACCTTTTATCAGTTGCAGTTGGTGCAACTTAAGCATATCGAGCGGGAGCGAAGCTATCAGCGATGCCTGGCGCAACAGTTCATCGCGTTCCTCGCCCGGAAGTCCCAGTATGAGATGACCGCCAGTGAGAATACCGCGCTCGTGTGTACGGCGAACAGCCTCTATAGCCGTAGCAAAGTCATGTCCACGGTTTATACGGCGCAAAGTTTCATCGTTGGCACTCTCAATACCATACTCCACCATAAGGAATGTACGACGGTTAAGTTCCTGCAGATAGTCGAGCAACGCATCGGGCATACAGTCGGGCCGAGTACCAATAACAAGCCCCACCACACCATCAACGGCAAGTGCCTCTTCATACATCTTTTTCAAGTGTTCCAGTTCGCCATACGTATTGGTATAAGCCTGAAAATAGCCCAAATAACGCATCGCAGGGTATTTACGTGCAAAGAAACGTATGCCATCTTCCAGCTGTTGCGTAACGCTCAGCTTCGGGTCGCAATATTCGGGATTGAAGGTTTGGTTGTTGCAGTACGTACACCCCCCTACTCCCTTCACTCCGTCGCGATTGGGGCAAGTAAATCCCGCATGCACAGAAATCTTCTGCACCTTACCCTCAAAGTATTGTCTGAGAAAGGTCGAGAAATCGTAGTATGGACGATGCTCCGTATTCATAGTGCAAAGATACGGATAAGCGAGTGAAAAGCCAAGTTTACTTGAGTTTTTTGCAACGCCGACGCGGAGTATTAGCGTCGGTTGCGACGACTGCCGGTCTACCGGCACTAAGGAGTGCTGCTTGCAGCTCAGAATTTATCTTCATGGTTCACCATAAAGATACGAATAAACGGTAGAGAAATATCAAGCTTCTTGAACTAGCCAAGTGCTAAGGCTAGTCTTGGACATCTTACTGTTATTATAAATTGGCGAGGGCGGAGTACCTCACGGTGCCCCACCCTCTATGTTTAGAAACTACATTTACGTGATTATATCAATCTGATTGTACCAATTTATTAATAGTTTTCTTTCTGCACTTCAAAGTATGACTGCGGATGCAGACATGCAGGACATGCCTTGGGTGCCTCCTCAGCCTCGATGATAAATCCGCAGTTGCGGCATTGCCAGAATACCTTGCCATCTTTCTTGAATACAGAGCCCTCCTCTACATTCTTCAGCAGGTCAAGGTAGCGCTCCTCGTGGCCCTTCTCGGCGATAGCGATGTTACGATACATGGCAGCGATAGCAGGGAATCCCTCTTCAGCTGCGATGTCGGCAAACTTGGGATAGTCGTCAACCCACTCCTCGTGCTCACCTGCAGCAGCAGCGCGAAGGTTCTCCATTGTAGTACCAATGACACCTGCGGGGAACTTTGCAGTGATTTCCACCATGCCACCCTCAAGATACTTGAACATACGCTTGGCGTGTTCCTTCTCCTGCTCGGCGGTCTCAGTGAAGATAGCGGCAATCTGCTCGAAACCCTCTTTCTTTGCCTGACTAGCAAAGTAGGTGTAGCGCATACGTGCCTGTGATTCACCTGCGAATGACATCATCAAATTCTTCTCTGTCTGTGTACCTTTAATACTCTTAGCCATAATTTTTATCAATTTAATAGGTTTATATTGTTATTCGTTTTTTCTTCATTGCTGGGTCAACGCCCAAGTTTTCATCTTTTGACACTGCAAAGATAATAGGAGTTTTTTAATCGTGCAAATAGACGCCATTTATCAACCTATACACGGCAGCTATAGAGGTCTATTTTGCCACAAGCTCCAACGTAAAGCTGGTGCAGCCCTCTTGCGATACCACACGCAGTGTGCCGTGGTGCATGTGCACGATCTGCTTCGACAGTGCAAGCCCGATGCCCGAGCCTTGTGGCTTGGTGGTGAAGAAGGGGATGAAAATCTTTTCCTGCACCTCGGGCAGTATGCCCGGCCCATTGTCCGTGACGTGCAGTCGGTAGTAGCCTGAGGCAGTATCTATGCTGTCGGTCAGGGTTACCACGGCGTTTGGGGTTTGTGCACAGGCTTCGGTCGCATTCTTAAGCAGGTTGATGAGTACCTGCTCCATCTGTGTGCGGTCTATGAGCAGCAGCGTGTTGGGATGGGCTATCTGGTAGCGGTAGGTGATGCGCTCCGTAGAGACAAACAGTGGCATAAGCGGTTCTATCAGCTGTGCGGCGCTCATCTCAGCGAGTACCGGCTGCGCCACCAAGGCCACTTTGCGGTAGTTTTTCATGAACTCCAGCAGCCCGTGGCTACGGCGATGGATTGTCTGGAGGCCTTGACGGAGGATGGCGGTGGATTCAGCAGCAGTTCCCTCGGAGTTTTCTTTTTTCTCGGAGTACTCTGAGCAATCTGAGCCCTCCGAGAACTCCGAGTACTCTGAATGCGCAGGATGCTCTGCTCCACTGGACAAGCACCCCTCCAGCGTCTCCGACAAGGAGATGATAGGTGCCAGCGAGTTCATGATTTCGTGCGTGAGCACCCGTATAAGTTTCTGCCACGACAGCATCTCGTTCTCCTCCAGCACTTCGCGTATGTTGCGCAGGGCATACAGGTGCAGGGTGCGTCCTCCCGTAGTGTATATGCTTACGTCGGCCACCATTCGTGTCTCTCGGGCTGTGCCCTTGTGCAGGGTCAGCTGCATGCTGCGTCCCGGCCGCATCTCGCGCAGCATCTCGGGCAGTGTGGCATCCACCTTCGTCAGTTCGTCGATATGGCGCGGCGCATAGCCCAGCAGCTGCTCTTCGGCAGCGCGGTTGCTCCACTCTATGGTGCCGTCGGCCTTGGCTACGATGAGTGCCGTATCTATGCAGCCCAGCAGTGTCTCGAAGTAGCGCAGTCGCGTGTGTACCTCCATTTCGCGCTGCTTGTATTGCTCCACCACATGGTTGATGTCGTGGGCCAACGCATCGATGTCGGCCTGCCGCCACATGCCGTCACGATGTGTCATCGCCTCGTGGAAGGCCAGCGAATAGTCGTGCATGCGCAGATTGGCCAGCAGCTGCTCCATCATGCTGTATGAGCGGCGGCTCCTGATGCAGAAGGTCACCGCCACGGCCACCACGGCACAGGCGGCAAAGCAAGTGCTCACGTACATGCCCTCCGTATAGGTCCAACAACCGATGAGCGTGGCTCCCAGCATCAGGGCGATGAGCAAAAGGATGTGCAGCGTCTTCATAGTCCGTGTTTCTCTATTTTACGATACAGCGCATAGCGTGTGATGCCCAGCAGTTCGGCTGCCAGGTTTACGTTCCCTTCCGCTACGCGCACCGCCTCGGCTATAGCCTCGCGCTCCAGCTTTTCCAAGTTCAGCGTGCGCGGCTCGGCCTTGCGCGGTGCCGGTGCAGGGCGCAGGGTGAAGAGCTGTGGCCCCAGCGTGCTGTGCTCGCTGAGGATGACGGCACGCTCCACAGCATGCTGCAGCTCGCGCACATTGCCCGGCCACGCATAGCGCATCAGCTTGGCCTTGGCCTCATTGCTGATGCTCCTGATCTCCTTCTTGTATTTCCTCTTATATATATCCACGAAGTAGTCGGCCAGCAGTAACACATCGTCGCCTCTCTCCCTGAGCGGTGGCATGTGTATCTCTACGGTGTTGATGCGGTATAGCAGGTCCTGACGGAAGGTGCCCTCGCTCACTCGTTCGTGCAGGTTGCTGTTGGTGGCGCAGATGAAGCGTACGTCGATGCGCTGCTCACGGGTAGCGCCGAGGCGGGTGAACGTGCCCTTCTCGATGGCGCTGAGCAGTTTGGATTGCAGCGACAGCGACAGGTTGCCTATCTCGTCGAGGAATAGCGTGCCTCCCGAAGCTATCTCCATGCGCCCGGCCTTGGACTTGTGGGCATCGGTGAAGGCTCCCCTCTCGTAGCCAAAAAGTTCGCCCTCGAAGAGTGTCTCGGGTATGCTGCCCAGATCTATCGTCACCAGCGGATGTGCAGCACGTGCCGAGTAGCCGTGCAGGGCACGCGCCACAAGGTCCTTGCCCGTACCGTTCTCGCCCAGTATGAGCACGTTGGCATCGGTCTTGGCCAACACCTCCACCATATCCAGCACCTTCATCATCGCCCCCGACCGCCCGATGATAGGCGGCACACTGCTCTCGGCCATCACCTCCATCTGCTTCTGTAGCGAGGCTTTCTCGCGGCGTGCCTGGCGCAGCTTCGCTGCCGCGGTGAGCGTAGCTATCAGCTTCTCGTTTTCCCACGGCTTGGCCACGAAGTCCGTGGCGCCCGCCTTGATGGCATTGATGGCCTTGCTCATGTCTGAGTAGGCCGTCATCATCACCACCACCGCTTCGGCATCGCGCTTGAGTATGTCGTGCAACACCTCCATACCCTCCTGTCCGCTGCTCGCGTCGCGGCTGAAGTTCATATCGAGCAGTATCACATCGGGGTCGTCGCTCTCCATAAACTGCGCTATACGGTCGGGCGTGGTGCTCACCTTCACCTTCCGAAAGTGCGGCTTCAGCAGTAGGTTCAGTGCAAAGAGCACATCCTCATTATCATCAACGATAAGTATTGTTCCTTGATTCATGCCGCAAAGATAATCATTATTCCTACACGCAGTATGTGCGAAAACGCACATTTTTGTGCGATTTCGCACATATTTCCCGAACCTTCAAAATCGCTACTTCGCTGTATCTCTTTACTTTAACGTTTTGGCACGGTTTTTGTAGGCCTAATCTTTAGTATCGTGCCTCTGTCATTCTTCACGTTGTTAAGGATGACATAGCCGAAAAAGTAACAACATAAAGTATTAACCATAAAAAAACTACAATTATGATCAAGACAGAGAATCTTCAGAAGTACTTCCGCACGGAAGAAGTAGAGACACGCGCCCTGCGCGGAGTAAACATCCAAGTGAGCGAAGGCGAGTTCGTCGCCGTCATGGGCCCCTCGGGCTGCGGCAAGTCTACCCTGCTCAACATCCTCGGCCTCCTCGACAACCCCACCTCAGGCACCTACCACCTGC
>CANBEE010000017.1 GCA_947367415.1 uncultured Bacteroidales bacterium | reverse complement strand
GTATAGAATCTGTAATCTCAATCAGTGCGTAAAATTACAAATTATAATACTATCCGCCAAGATTATTCCTTTATTTTTAGTTCATCCGACATTTGGAGTGATGAACCATAAAATAGCACTGCGAGAAATAAAAGCAAGCTTTTCTTCTCGTAGTCCTTTTTATTCGCTCGTTTATTCGTATCTTTGCACAATCCGACAAACCATAAAAATCTATCGATATGAAAACAAGAAATCTGCTTACCTACGTACTGACACTGCTATGTGCATGGATGGCTCTTCCGACAATGGCCGACACACAGGAGCGCATGGTCATCGATACCGACTTCACGAACTGGAACACCGTAGGCTCCAGCGGCGGGACTCTCGACATCGCCACCAACTTCAGCAACGAGAACATCACCTTCACGCTCGTGGGGACAAGCTGCAAGCCCTCGGGACAGAACACGGGCAAGTTTGGCGACCTCACAGGATTCCTCATGGCCGAGAAGAATGCGGGGGGCACCGTCACGACAAGCGCGTTTGCCAACGTGACCAAGATACGCTACTTCCACGGAGCCACAGGCAGCAAGCGCGGATGGGGACTACAAAAGAAGGGGGCGAACGATGCCGACTGGGTGACCCTGAGCGACAAGGTGGCCGATCCCGCCACTGGCGTGTGGGTGGAATGTGACGTGAATGAGGAGAACGTGCAGTTCCGCTGGTGGAACCTCGCCGATGCACAGAACGCCTACATGTTTGAACTCGAGGTGTATGCACAGGTGGAGATCACGGCCGAGCAGGCTACATTGGGCACAGCCGTGGCACCAGCACCGGAGGCAGGAAGCATCAAGGTGGACCCCGTGAGCGAAAGCTATGACGTGGGCAGCGAGGTGAGCCTCGTGGCTACCGACAACTTCGGCTACAACTTCGTCTGCTGGACCAACGCTGCTGGCGAGGTGGTGGGCACGGAGAGTGCGCTGCGCTATACCATCGTGGCCGACGAGGTGCTGACAGCCAACTTCGTGAAGGTGGACACCTATGAGCTAGTACTCGCAACCGAGGGCGGTGCCAACGACTACATGGTGGCACCCACACCCGCAGCCACGCTCATCGACGGACGGCAGATGTACGAGGCAGGCACGCAGGTGACACTCGCAGCGGCCTCGAACCCCATACTCACCTTCACCCACTGGGACACGGGCGACACCAACCCTACCCTCTCAATCACCATGGACGAGGACCGGGCTTACACGGCGTGCTACAGCGCCATCGACTACATCGTGGGATGGGACTTCGTGCGCAGCGGTGCCAATGGACGCCCAGCCGACTTCGCATCAAACATCGACAATGAGACGACAACACTGTATCTCACCAACGCTGCCGGACAGACTCAGGGATGGCTCGACAAATCGGCCGAGTATGCCGGAGGATACGAGTCGCTGGCTGGCGCCGCGGTCAACTGGAAGACGTTCGGCGAATACTACTTCGAAACACGAATCAACGCCACCGAGTTCAAGAATATCCGCGTGCAGGCACGCATGCTCTACAACTACAAGGCTCACCGCACACAGCGCATCGAGTACTCGCTCGATGGTGAGCAGTGGACCATGGCTGGAGAGGTGACGATGACGGCTGCCAAGACTCCCTACGACATCAAAGGCACACTGGGCGAAGAGGCCAACAACCATCCCACCGTATACATACGCTTTATCCCCGACTACACATCAGAGGTGGCTGGCAACGACCAAGACAACAAGGACGGCACCACCATCGCCGACATCTATATCCTTGGCGACAAGGAGCTGGTGAGCGACGGCATGGCACCGCGCCTGCTCTCCACCATCCCCACCGACGGCGCCACAGGAGCCTCGGCTACGGGCAAGGTGGTGTTGCAGTTTGACGAGAAGGTGAAGCTCATAAACCCCAAAGCCACCATCGGCAACCGCGAGGTGAGAGGCACCGTGACTGGCTCGACCGTCACATACGCTTACTTGGGACTCGACTACGCCACACCCTACACCTTCAAGGTGGAGCCCGGCAGCATTGCCGACCTCACGGACAACGCGCTTGGCGAGGCCATCAACATCAGCTTCACCACGCTGGCACCACCGACCGTGAATCCGGGCATGTATGATGCCGTGGTGAGCACCGCCGACGAGCTGCTGGCAGCCCTCAAGCGTGCCGACGGGAAGCAGCGCTTCCGCATATTCCTGCACGACGGGCTCTACGACCTGGGCAGCGCCTGCCTCACCCCGGTACCAGCGGCCGTATCGCTCATCGGAGAGAGCATGGAGGGTACCGTCATCCGTAATCTGGCACCGCAGGAGGGCATCGGAGTGTCGGCCACATTGCTGCTCAAGGGCGATAACATATACATGCAAGACCTCACGATAAAGAATGCCTACGACTACAAGGGCAGCACGGGACGCGCTGTGGCCATTCAGGACAAAGGCAACAAGAATGTGTTCAAGAATGTGCGCCAGCTGTCGCACCAAGACACCTACTACACCAATAACAATAGCGCACGCACCTACTACGAGGGCGGAGAGGTACACGGCACGGTGGACTTCATCTGTGGCGGTGGCGACGTCTTCTTCCAGGGCACTACACTCTACCTCGAAGAGCGTGGCGGCAACTGCATCACCGCACCCGCAACGGCAACCCAGTGGGGCTACGTGTTCAACGAATGCATCATCGATGGACACCCCATCACCGATGGCGACTACTCGCTGGGACGCCCCTGGCAGGGCACACCGCGCTGCGTATGGATCAACACTACCATGAAGGTAATCCCCTCGGCTAGAGGATGGACCGAGATGAACGTGGTGCCTACACTCTTTGCCGAGTATAACAGCCGCACAGAGAACGGCACACCCATCGACTGCAGCAAGCGCCGTACCACCTTCGAGTCGATCGAGGTGACCTACAACCCCGTACTCACCGCCGAGGAGGCAGCAGCCTACACCATCGCCAACGTGCTGGCAGGCGACGACAGCTGGCAGCCACAGCTCCTCACCGAGCAGGCTGCAGCACCAGCCATCAGCGTAGCCGACGGCGTCATCAGCTGGGCAGCATCGGACTATGTGCTGTGCTATGCCATCTGCAAGAACGGCAAGGTTGTAGCATTCACCAACGACAACTCCTACACCATACCTGCCGATGCCAACGACAGCGACCGCTACAGCATACGCGCAGCCAACGAGATGGGCGGACTGGGCATGCCGTCGACCGAGGTAACCAAGACCTCGGTGGAGACTCCCGAAAGCCACGGGCAGCTGGCCTCAACAGTCGTCTACAACGCTGCAGGGATAGCCGTAGATGCGCTACAGAGCGGACTCAACATTGTGCGTTCCACCTACAGCGACGGCACAACACGGGTGGAGAAGGTCGTGAAGTGATAGATTAAAAATGTACAGGAGGGTGTGCCGGGAATTCCGACACACCCTCCTGTACATTTTTACGGCCTATCCAGCCAGGGGCTTAGCGATTGCACTCAGCCTCAATTTCATCGGCACTGCTGGGCTTGTGATTGCCAAGACGACGGGCACCATCCTCGGTGATGAGGTAGTCCTCCTCGTTGCGGATACCACCGAAGCCCTTCCAAGCATCGAGCTTATCGTAGCAGATGAAATCGGTATACATATTCTCGGCACGCCACTTGTCGATGAGCTCGGGAATGAAGTAGATACCGGGCTCGACGGTGAAGACGAAGCCAGGCTCCAAAGGACGAGCCAGGCGGAGCGACTTGAAGCCAAACTGCGTGCTCTTGGGCTGACCATTATAGCCGACGTATACCTCGCCAAGGTTCTCCATATCGTGTACGTCGAGACCCATCATGTGGCCGAGTCCGCAAGGCATGAAGAGGGCATAAGCACCGATGTTGGCAGCCTCGGCAGGGTCGCCCTTCATGAGGCCCAGCTCCTTCATGCCACGGCAAATCTCCGTCATGGCTGTGAGGTGTACGTCGCGGAAGGCAACACCGGGGCGCAAAGCGTTGACTGCAGCCGTGTAGGCACGGTGGTTGATGTCGAAGACCATGCGCTGCTGCTCGGTGAAACGTCCGCTCACAGGCATGGTAGAGGTGAGGTCGCCGGCATAGTGCATGGCATTCTCGGCACCGGCATCGAGCAGGAAGAGCTGACCCTCCTGCAGCACATTGCTGTGGCAGTGGTTATGCAATGTCTGACCATTGATAGTGGCAATGACGGGGAATGAGAGGTTGCCTCCGTCGCGCATGGCCACCTCGGTGACAGCAGCAGCAATCTCGCTCTCCTTGATACCCGGACGAGCCATGCGCATGGCTGTCACGTGCATCTCAACGCTGATATTCACAGCCTCCTCAATCTGGGCAATCTCCTCGACACTCTTATAGTTGCGCTGGTCTACGACGGCACGGATGAAGGGTACCGATGACTTTGCGGCAATCTCGGCAGGAGCAAGGCCAAGGAGGTCCTGCAGCCACAGCTTGTGGTCGCCACGGTAGGGTGGGAGGTAATGGATAGCCTGCCCCTTGGCAGCAGCACGCTCAAGATAGCTCTTCAGCTCGCCCATAGGCAGGGTCTCGCGGATACCCACGCGCTCGCTCTTCTCACTGATGGTGGGCTGTGTACCCATCCACACGATGTCGTCAATGGTGAGCTCATTGCCGAAGATTATCTCGCGGTCCTCGTCAATATCGATGACAGCAGCCAATCCGGCATAGTCAGAGCCGAAGAAATAGAGGAACGTAGAGTCCTGACGGAAGTGATAGGTATTGTCGGCATAGTTCATGCCACACTCATCGTTGCCAAGGAAAAGCAACAGACCGCTCTTCAGCGTATCCTTGAGCTGTTGGCGGCGGCGGATGTAGGTTTCTTTTGCAAACATGATAGTTCGTTTTTTATAGTAAATAGTTCTATTGGTTTCGTCCGGTAATGCGGTTATAGATGCCAATGTATTTCATGGCCACGCTGCCCTCGCCATAGGTGTTGGCAGCCTTGCGTGCTGCCTCGCGGCTGAGGATGTCGTATTCACCCTCGGTGAGCAGCCAATGGATACCGGCAGCAAAATCGGCCACGTTCTTATACTCGGCCACATAGCCATTGTGCAGATGGTCGATCATCTCGGGAATGCCACCCACATTGAAGCCGATGCAGGGTACGCCGCAAGCCATAGCCTCAACAACCGTATTGGGCAGATTGTCTTGCAGCGAGGGTACAGCAAAGAGGTCTACGGCATTGTACACCTCGACAAGGCGCTTCTCGTCGGCCACGTAGCTGAGCGGATACACGGCAAAGGGTATATCGGCATAGGTCGATGGTTCCATGTTCTTGCCCAGGAGCACGATGCCTAGGCGCTCCTTCCACTCAGGATGCTCGGTAGCCAGGAGCATGGCAGCCTCCTTCAGGTAGTGCAGTCCCTTGCGCTCATCGGTCAGGCGATGCGAGCTGAAGAGGATGAAGCGCTTGTCTGTGGGCAGCCCCAATGCCATGCGGGCAGGTTGCTTGGGACGTGGACAGAAGAGGTTCGTATTGATGGGGTTAGGTATGCAAGTAATCTTGCGTCCATGGAGAAGGCGACTGTTGGTAGCCATATTGCCAAGCCAGCGACTGCAAGCCACAAACTGGATATCGGCCCCGTCGAGCAGCTCGGCTTTGCGGGCAAACGTGCGGAAAGCCACGTCATGATACTTGCGGCTGCTCATCTGCGGACAGTCGTGGCAATGCTCGGTGTAGTGGTCGCAGTCGTGTGCATAGTGGCATACGCCCGTGAAGGGCCACATATCGTGCAGCGTCCACACGATGGGCTTGCCCGAAGCAATAATCTTCTCCACCGACTGCAGAGAGAGCATTCCTCCATTGATCCAATGAAGGTGGATGACATCGGCCTGACGAAACTCGGGCAACTCGGTGATGTCGCTTCCCGAGCGTCCCAAGTCAATGGCATAGGTGCGATTGCGCCTCAGATGCGTATGCAAAGCTACCGACAGGCGCTCCCACAACACTGACAGACGGTCGGAGAACTTACGCTCGGTCTGCACAGTGGTCACGCGGTCGGTACTCTTACGGCGCACCAGCATCTTGGCCTTGATGCCATTGCTCTTCAAGGCCTCGGTGAGGCGAAAAGCAGCAATGGCAGGTCCACCCTGACGCTCTGTTGTATTGATGATAAGTACTCGCACTTCTGTAATCCTTAATGAATGATAGAGACAAACTGGTCAGTTACACTCGGTCGGCCACGGAGAAGTGAGCAGCTGTCATGTTGTTCCAAGCATATTTCGACTTCTCCTCAAGAATACCCAGGCTGTAGTCCTCGGCATGGTGGTTGTCAACGAAATCGACCAATGCATCGGCTATGTCGGCAGCCTCAGGACGCACCACATATCCTACACGCCCGTGGGGCACAATCTCGGCAAGTCCGCCCACATCGGTCACCAGCATAGGACGCTCGAAATGGTAGGCAATCTGCGTGATACCGCTCTGAGTGGCGCTCTTGTAGGGCTGGGCCACGAGGTCGGCAGCTGCAAAGAAATAGCGTACCTGGTCGGCCGGGATGAACTCCTTGCACCATACGATATGCTCCGCAAGGTTCAAGCTGCGCTCAAGCTCCTCGTAGCGCTCGGCATTGCCGTAGAACTCGCCCGCAACGATGAGCTTCACCTTCTTGCCCCGCAGACGAGTATCGGCAAAAGCCTGCAGCAAGAGGTCGAGTCCCTTATAGTCACGGATGAGTCCGAAGAAAAGGATATAGCGGTAGTCGCTCTCGAGCCCGAGGTGCTCAATGGCTTCGGCTCGCTGTACCTTCGCACCGAAGTTATCGTACAGTGGATGCGGAGTCAGCACAAAGGGTTTGCCCTTGCGGTCGAAGCTACGGGCATCATTCAGCACAGACTCCGACATGGCTACATAGCCACCGACAGAATTGATCATATAGCGTGCCAAGGGACGGTCGCCGATGCGGTGCTCGTGTGGCACAACATTATCGAGCAGGGCCACCACCTTGATGTCACGGCCCTTACGGCCACGACGGATTACCCTGGCTATCGTACCCAGGCAGGGAGCCAGGAAAGGAAGCCAGAAGCGTATCATCACCAGGTCGGGATGCTGGCGACGGATTAGGCGCCCCACACGAAGCCAGTTCAGCGGGTTCACCGAGTTGACACGGCGCTCGATATGCAGGTCCTCCGGAGCAGGAGAACTCGAGTACTGTGTTTTCCCTGGGAACAGGAAGCCTGGGTATTGCAACGTGAATGTATATATGCTGACCTCATGTTCCTCGCGCTGGAATTCCTTGGCCAAGCGCTCATTGAAATCAGCGATACCTCCTCTGTACGGCCATGCCGGCCCGACAATAATGATTCGTTTCTTTTTCTCCATCGCACTATCTTTACCGCAAAGATACGAATAAGTGAGCGAAATAATATCAAACTTGATTGAAAAAACAGCTAAAAACAGCTGTTTCATTGCCATGAAAGGTGTTAAAAAGAAAGAATGTGAATTTTTTTCGCATTTTTTCACGTTTTTTCTTTGTCGTTAAGAAAAAAATGCTCAAATTTGTCCCAAACATTAGATTTTTTCATAGTTAAGGTTTAGGTTAAAAAGGAAAAGAGGGGCTGCGAAGTTCCTCTTTTTTGCATTACGCTTCGCTTTTCTACTTAATTATAGTACCTTTGCATTAGAGTCACTGCTTGAGATACATGATACGTCCGCTCACTTCCCTACGATTGGTGTTCGCCCTCATGGTGTTTGCCTCGCACTGCAACATCGTGAGCAGCACATTTGACATACCGCTACTCACAGAGGGGTACGTGGGGGTAAGCTTCTTCTTCGTCCTGAGTGGATTCATCATCTCATACAGCTACGACAGCCGTTTCACCGCAGCAGGAATTAACAAGCAAGCTCTGGCTATGGCCCGGCGCAAGTTCTGGGTAGCACGCATTGCCCGCATCTATCCACTCCATTGGCTGATGCTCTTCATCGCTGCCGCCATTGGCACCTATACCTTGGCAAACGGATGGGGCGACTGGGCAAGGCACTTCGTCCCGAACCTGCTATTATGCCAGGGCTACATCCCCGACGGAGAGTACTATTTCTCCTTCAACAGCCCCTCGTGGAGTCTCTGCTGCGAGCAGCTGTTCTACATTCTCTTCCCGCTGATAGTGCCCCTGCTGCACCGTCCTCGCCAGCTATATGGTCTCTTTGCCCTATGCACGGCTCTTGTCATCGGCGGCATGTGGCTCACACCTACGGAGATGATGAAGGACATCTGGTATGTCAACCCATTGGCCCGATTCCCCGACTTCCTGCTGGGCATGGTGATGTATGTCATCTTCAAGTCGTCAGACTCTGCACAACGGTGCAGGGCTACAAACACGGTGCCTGCAGCCTCATCATCACGCATGGCGACATTCAAGGAGGTAGCTGCCGTAGCCATATTCATCGTTTTCTATCTGTTCTCGGTACACGTGCCCCAAGTATACCGCTACTCATGCTACTATTGGCTGCCCGTAGCCTTGGTCATCTTCACGTTTGCCCGGCAAGGAGGCCTACTCTCCCGCATACTCTCATCACGTCCTTTGGTATGGGGCGGAGAGATTAGTTTCGGATTCTACCTCATCCATCACCTGCTGTTCCGCCTCTTCACAGAGGCTGAACGCCACCTCCAGTTTACCCTATCACCCTACATCGCCATACTGCTGCTTCTCGCGACGACAGTCATCATCAGCGGCGTTTCGTACCGGTGGTTCGAGCAGTCTGTCGGCAAGTGGATCAAGCGTCTGTTGGCGTAGTTTGCTGGCATAGAATGGCCATCAACAAAAAAAATGAACAAATGTGGTACAAATAAGGTATTATTCCGTAACTTTGCCGTGAGTTAATAATAAAATATAGTGCGCATATGTCATCACTTGTAGTATTAGTCATCGTCTATGCAGTCTTAAAGGTTGTAAGCTCCTACTTCAAGAAATCCTTTAGCGAGTTTGAAGCCAACAAACCTGGGCAGGCTCCTATGCCGTCGATACCAGGCATGGAGGTTGACGAGGTGGAAGATGACATGGACTATGACACAGACTATGACATAGAGGAGAGCCTTACGCCTCAGCCTGTAGTGCCCGTGGAAGAGACACCTATCGTGGTGGAAAAGAAGGTTGAGAAAAAGGTGACACCGGCAAAAGAGACAGCGCCACAAAAGGAGACTCAAGACGATGACATCCATCTGCGTACTCCCCGGGAGGCACGCCGAGCCTTCATTTACGCTGAAATCTTTAATCGCAAATACGATTGAGAAGAGCAGAATGCATAAAACACACTGAAAATACAACATACAACTATGAGTTTCAAAATCATCAGCGCAGCTGAGGCTGCAAGCCACGTCAAGCATGGCTACAACGTAGGGTTGGGCGGATTTACTCCCGCCGGAACACCCAAAACCGTAACATCAGAGATTGCACGCATTGCTGAAGCAGAGCATGCCGCAGGCCGTCCCTTCCAGATAGGACTCTTCACAGGCGCCTCAACAGGTGACTCATGCGACGGTGCGCTCACTCGTGCCAAGGCACTGCGCTATCGTGCCCCCTATACCACAAACAGCGACTTCCGCAAGGCTGTCAATGCCGGCGAGATTGCCTACAACGACATCCATCTCTCACAGATGGCACAGGAGGTGCGCTATGGATTCATGGGCAAGGTCGACGTTGCCATCCTTGAGGCTTGTGACGTGACCCCCGACGGCAAGGTTTACCTGACTGCCGGTGTAGGTATCGCCCCCACAGTAGCCCGCTTGGCCGACAAGATCATCATCGAGCTCAACAGCGCCTACGGCACTGCCCCCAAGGGACTGCACGACATTTATGAGCCTGCCGACCCTCCCTTGCGCCGCGAGATTCCCATCTATAAGCCCAGCGACCGCATCGGTACACCCTACGTGCAGGTCGACCCCGCCAAGATTGTAGGTATCGTGGAGGTAAACCGCCCCGACGAAGCACGCCCCTTCACCGATGCCGACCCTATCACCATGCAAATCGGCCACAATGTAGCTCAGTTCCTCATTGGTGACATGAAGCGCGGCATCATCCCCTCCACCTTCCTGCCCCTGCAGAGCGGTGTGGGCAACGTGGCAAATGCTGTGCTCGGTGCTCTTGGTGCCGACGCTACCGTACCCGCCTTTGTGATGTTTACCGAGGTGATTCAGGATTCAGTTATCGACCTCATCCGCTCGGGCCGCTGCAAATTTGGCAGCACCTGCTCGCTCAGCGTCAGCAACGACTGCCTCCAGAGCATCTACGATGACATCGACTTCTTCAAGGAGAAGCTCGTACTGCGCCCCTCAGAGATTTCAAACAGCCCCGAGGTAGCACGTCGCTTGGGCTTGATTTCTATGAACACTGCGCTCGAGGCCGACATCTACGGCAACGTAAACTCCACCCATGTATGTGGCACCAAGATGATGAATGGTATCGGTGGTTCCGGCGACTTTACCCGCAACGCATACATCTCCATCTTCTCATGCCCCTCAGTAGCCAAGGAGGGCAAGATCAGCGCCATTGTTCCTATGGTATCACACGTCGACCACAACGAGCACAGCGTGAACATCATGATTACCGAGCAGGGTATTGCCGACCTTCGAGGCAAGAGCCCCATGGAGCGTGCCAAAGCCATTATCGAGAACTGTGCACACCCCGACTATCGTCAACTCCTCTGGGACTACCTGCACCTCTCCTCAAAGGGCCACACCTGCCACAACGTACGTGCTGCCCTTGCCATGCACGACGCCCTGCAGACCAAAGGGGATATGCGCCTGACAGAGTGGTAAGAGACACATACCGTCCTGACATAAACATGAAGGCCATTTACGCAGCTACACTTCCTAAAAGCTGCATAAATGGCCTCTCTTTACACACAATCTTAAATGGGGGAGGCGCTATAGTACCCCCTGCTCCACCCAGAAGATTATCTCTTCTATCTCGGCATCCTCGCCATCGGGGTAGTAGCCCTTCTTGAGGCTGGCACCGAAGAGGGCGGCAAAGGCTTGGTAGAATCCGGCCTTGAAGTTTCCCATAAACACTTGAATGAGCTCATAGCCTGTCTGCTCACATTCGCGATCGATGAGCTTGATGAGCATCTTACCCTGGCTGAAGGTAAGCTTCTTCATCTGCGGAGTATACTGCACCATCATGCCTTTCTCCACAGCAGCCAGGTGGGCTTCACGGGCCTTCTCGTCGGGCAAAGTAAGTAGATACTCATAGGTCTCGATGATGATACCACGCACCTCGCGAGCTATGGGCAACGTTTTCTTGACATCGCGTACCGTACGCCAATAGTAGCGCTCCTGACGGCGATTCTTGAACTTTGGCCGGTTATAGATGTACACCTCGCGAAGATGTACAACGGGGATGGTATCGCCTTTATATATCTCCACGGGCAGTGCCACCTGCTTACTCTTGTAGCTTTGGGCCAACACCTCGCTCTGCAACGATGCTATTGCCAACAATATACATAGTATTATATACCTATAGCATTTCATCTGCAGAATCCCTTTCAGAGATTAGTTAAGGAGTATTGTACCAATAATTTAGCGGCGTTGACGACGCACCGAGAGGGTCTGCCCGCTATTAGCCGACTTGGATGACGAGGCGGTACGTTGGCGAGATGTACGCACCGAGGCCTTCTTCTCTGTCTTCTCAGCCTTCACCTCAGATTTTTCAGCCTTATCGTCGGTTGTTTCAGCCTTGGCAGTAGCAGCTTCAGCCTTGGCGGCAGCGGCTTTAGGCTTACGGGCAGTGTTGCGTACAGACTTCTTACCGGGCTTCTCTGCCACCACCGCAGTGGTATCGGGTTCCTCTATACCCCACAACTTATTCTCAAAGGTAACAAGTTCCTTCTCGATACGCTGCTGCTCAGCCTTCATGGCCGTATCGTTAGGGCAGTATTGGGCAAGAAGCTTGTTTTGCAGGTTAGAGGTCTTGTAGATATCACCCTCGTAAAGGCTGCGCACGAAATAGTCGTCGATACTCATATTCGACACATTGTTATAGCTGCTGGTCATGAGCGGAGTCATACCAAAGTAGGGGCTTACATCGTCGTAGTTGAGCCAAAACATGGGGTACTTGGTGACATCGCTGCCAAAGTCGCCACTACGGTGCAGCACAGGGCAAATAGCGGTGACACGGGTGGTGTAGGTAGCTGTACGCTGATCGTAGAACGAACTCTCCTTGATGAAGTAGCTGAGCACCTCACCTGAAGGGATGTCGGCCTTATTGATTGTAAAGGTTGTGCTGTCCTTCGTTTCATAATAGATATAGAACTTGTCCAGCATATCAAACACCTTATACTTGTTATCAGGAGTAAAGAGCTCATTGCCATCGGAACGGTATTCGTAAGCTGGAACCTTACCACTCGCTACAAGATAAATGATATGGGTGAAGAGGTTGACACGGTCACCCAAGGGCTCTACGGGATAGTAGAGGGCGGCATTCTTCTCCTTGGTGAGGTCGAGCGTGCGATAGATGTCGCGTTTCCACACCACATCGGTGGGAGCAGGCATCTGAGCCGTATACTGTGCCTTGGCACGTTCGCTGAGCGATGTCTCGGTCTTCTTCTCGGTTTCGGCCTGGGCCTTGAGGCGTGCCTTGGGTTGTGCTACAGCACCCTGTGCACAGAGGAGCAGGGTTGCAATTGCTATGAGGAATTTCGGTTTCATATCGTTGTTATTTTTAGGCGCTAGAAGTACTCGGAGTCCTCTGAGAACTCCGAGCACTCTGATGATTTAGTTAATTATCACTTCAAGGGTTGAGGGCAACTGGCGCTCTATACCGTCGGGACCTACAGCCTTCACGCTGGAGATATAGAAGCGCTTGCCACGTGTGAGGCGGCGGAAGGTATTCTTCTGACGCTCCGAGAAGTTGGCTCCATTGGAGAGCTCGGGCATGGCATTACCCATGTTGTCGAAGGTCACGGTCTCGAAGCTGATGACACGGAAGCCGATGTTGAGCAGTCCGTCGTCGATGGCTGCAATGATGCCCTCGGCACCCATGAGAGCCTGCTTGCTGAGCTTGGTACCACCACCACGGTAGCGCTGGGTTACGCCCTTGTCGTCCTTATATTCAATGAAGGGGGTTGGGTCAGGCAACTGGCGCACACGGAAGGTGTACTCGCCCATGCTCTGGCTACGTCCGTTCTGCTCGGCACTGACTGCAATCACCACATCGGAGCCTACCTTGGTGGGGTGAGCAATGAAGCCACCTGCCACGGGGCGCAGGGTACCGTTACCATTGGCGACGCGGGCCGACACCTTATTGTTGGGCACACCCGGCACAGAGATGGCGATGGGGTTGTCGTAGCCGGCATAGAGCACGTTCATCATCGAGGCCGATACGGTAGCGATGGGGTCGACCACGGTGTACTTCTGTGAGAAGTCGCGACGTACGGTCTCGCCCGAGCCATCGTTCAGTTCGAGGTATCCGTTGAGGGTGAAGTCGCCCGTACTGTTGCAGGGCACCTCGTACCAGCCGTTCTCGATCTCTACGAGTTGGTCGTTAATATAGATGTTGGGACGCTGAGTGGTATCCACAGCGGCCATGATGATGCGGGCACCGAAGGTGTTGCCGCGTACCACATTCTGCGAGGTGGGGATGACGTAGGCACTGAGCTCGTTGACACGTACGTCGGTAGCGTCAATATTGACGATGAGGTCGTGGAGAATCTCCCCCTCAGCATAGCGCACGTCGTTCTGGAACTTGGTAAGCAGGGTTACAGCGGCAACTACGGGCATATTCTCGAAGTTGTATTGCTGCCAGTTCTTACCCAGTGGGTTCTCGGTCTGCGGCACTGAGGTGTCAAAGTTGTCGCTGATGATGCGCTGCTGCACGGTATCGGAAATCATGCTCACCACCTGGTCGCGGTAGTTGTTGATGACCTCATAGAGTTTGCCTCCCTCGCCCGTACCTGGTGCCAGCATCACGAAGTTGGCAGCTTCGAGGTCCTCCTTGTTCTTGATGTCACGCACATCAGCCTTCTTGCCGTCGGCCTCACGTACCATGCGTACCTTAAGCTCCTCGGCATAGTTATAGGCCGAGTCGGAGAGTTCCTTCACACGCTTTGCCTTGGCATACCACTCGCCCACCTTCTCGGGATTCTTGGCCATCTGTGCCTCAAAGTCCTGGAAAATCTCAAGGTTCTGCTTGGTAGCGTTGTCGGTACTGCGACTGAGCCCTGAGTCAACGATGGTGAAGCCATTGAGTACATCGGACGACACGTTGAGGGCAAGCATCGCCATCAGCACGATGTACATCAAGTTGATCATTCGCTGACGGGGTGTCAGCTTTTTCTTTCCTGCGCTCATAGTGCGTGTGTGTTAGGCTTCCTTACTATGTTCGTCAGCATTGCGGCCAACCTTCATATTTACGGTCATGGACTGTAGCATACGGTCGTATACCTGATTGAGTTCCTCAATCTGCTCGGCCATGCGGCGTGTCTGCTCATTGACGAGGTCGATATTTCCAATCTGTGAACCGAGGCTCTTGAGATGCATCTCGTAGATGGTATTGATGGAGGTGAGGTTGCGGCTCAGGCGCTCTACCTCGTCGGCACTGGCCTCAAGCTGCGACGACTGGTCAGAGATATGCTGGAACGACTCGGTAAGCTCGCGCAACTTCTCGATATAGTCTTGTGTCACCTGCTGCAACTCGGGCACATCGACCTTGCCATCTACGGCAGGCACTACAGGCTGGGCTGCGGCAACTGCATTAGAGCCAGCAACGGCGGCTCCTGCGGGAGCGGCATTACCTTGGGCTGCGGCTATAGCGGCATTGGCAGCAGCGATATTGGCCATGGCATTCAAGGCGTCAGCATCCAACTGAGGTGCTGTGACAGAACCGACAGTGTCGGTTTCTACGGGAACAGCACTGCTTGCTACGGGAGCACCACCAATGATGACGGGACCTCCGGCTGTGGCAGGAGCCTCATCGCTCTTAGCACTCGACTGGCGCTCAAAACCATTGACGATAAAGGTGAGCACCTCGGTACCCATACCGATGAAGAGCATCAGGTCGGCACCGCTGATATGGGTGAGCTTGAAGAGGGCACCCAAGATAACGATGGCGGCACCCCAGCTGTAGAGGTAGTTCAATATGGTTTGTCCCTTCTGAGTCTCCAAGAAGTCCTGGAAGCGGGAAATCATGCTTTTGTTCTGTTCCATTGTGGTATTTTATTATGGGAGTTTAAGGATATTAAGGGCGATAAAGTGTTGTTGAACTCCTAATTCCTAACTCCAAATTCCTAATTATTTCCTTGCTGTTCCTACATAGGAGCGTACACAGCGGAAGCCGATGTAGGAGCGTGTCTCATTCTGATATTCATAGGTGCGCGAAACGGACTGGATAAACTTCTCGGGGTCTTTCCATGAACCACCGCGTACGGTTTTCTTCTTCATATAATATGGGTCCTCCTTAGCAGCATTGTAGAAGAGTTCGGGGTTCATGTCGCTCATCTGCAATACGCCAGCCTCGGTGTATACGGTTGATGTCCATTCAGCTACGTTGCCCGCCATGTCGAACAAACCGTGGCTGTTGGCCGAGTATGAACCCACCTTGGTGGTGATAAGGCTGCCATCCTTGGTGTAGTTACCGCGCTCGGGCTTGAAGTTGGCATAGAAGCAACCCTCATCGCTCTTGGTACCGTCCTGCATCCAGGGGAAAAGTGTACCCTCTTTACCACGGGCAGCATATTCCCATTCAGCTTCTGTAGGGAGGCGATAGCGCTGTACATACTTGGCTTGCGAACCGAGGCCACGCAAGAGGTAGTCGGTACGCCATGCACAGAAGGCATTGGCCTGCTCCCAGCTCACACCTACCACAGGATAGTCATTGTAGTTGGGGTGGTTGAAGTAGAGCTGCATGTACATCTCATTGTTGGCATTGGGAAAATCGTTGACCCAGCAAGTGGTATCGGGGAAGATATTCACGATATAGGTGTTCACAAAGTCGTGAGGACCTGATAGCGGACGATTAATGGTCTCGCGCACAATCTGTCCATCTTCGTTGATATAGGCAGTGTCCTTCGATATCATTACCACTTCATCGGGATTGACCCTCACATCCGTATTGCGTACACGCATTGCCGCATCAAGCTGATTTTTGCGCAGAGCAGCCTGTGTGTAGTCCACTATCTCGTAGCGATAGTTCATCTGTCGTGGGTCAAGTTCGAGCACTCCGGTGTAGGGATTGCGCTTGTATACGCTTTGGATAGCGATAAGCTGATCCTCGGTAGCCTTGCGCCAAGGGATAGGCTTCTTCCAGTTGAGGTAGGGAGTGATGGGTTCTCCATACTCGTCCTCCTCAATCTTGTAGGTCTCGTCGCCACCGTAGGCAGGGTCGGCCAGACGTTCACGGACGATTGAGTCGCGTACCCAGTGTACAAACTGGCGGTACTCGGCATTGGTTATCTCGGTATCGTCCATCCAGAACGACTCCACAGAAATCTCTTTATACGGAGCATTCGATCCCCAGAGCGTATCGGTATCCTCTTCTCCAAGCTTGAGCGAACCGCGTGGCACGAGCACCATACCAAAGGGGGCAGGCTCGTTGAATGCAGCAGAGCGGGAACCTACGAGCTCACCACCCGCCGCCATAGAGGCATTGCTCGGCCCCATACAAGAGGTCAGTAGTGCCGCTGCGGCTATGCCCATAATCCATTTTGTCTTCATACGAGTTATAATATACGTATACTTTTATGTTTGTTCTTTCCTTTTTTAAATAGATCCAAGTCCATCACATAGCCCACATACAGGTCGTGGCTTCCGTGGATGAGCCCCACACCCGAGGTAAACAGTTCGTAGGCATAGCCAAACGTCACGCAGTTAATCTCTCCACCGAGGAGTATGGCCACCGATGTCATAGGACTGTAGGTAAGGCCTGCGTAGTAGCGCTTCTCGTCGTAGGTGTAGGTGCCTCGCACCGTGAGGTCGGCCCGCCATGCTTGCAGGTCGGTCATCACTTGCAGTGAGGGCTGTATGGATAATAACGGATTCTTTAGCTGAATATTGCATCCACCGCTGAAATAAAGCGTAGGGTCTATCTTTATCTCATGGGTTTCGCCAAGCTCGATGGTAGGTGCCGTGACGTGCATTACCGACATTCCTGCGTAGAAGAGAGGATGTATATAATGCATGCCCGCTGTAAGGTCAAGTCCCATGCCATCAACCTCTGATGAGGGGAAGGCATCGTCACCAGCCTCCTCAGCCTCCACTTTGGAGCCATCGAACTTCTGCTCCAACGAGCCCACACTGGCTCCCAAGGCCAGTCGTCCTCCCAAGAGGTCGAAACGATAAGCGTATCCGGCAAAGAGGCGTTGATTGGTAAATAGGCCAATGGATTCATTGTATAGATTAGCACTCACCGCCTGATTCTTCTTTTCCGTAGGAAGCACCATATCAGCCCCCACAAGCATCGTGGCAGGTGCATTGGTATAGCCGGCCATCTGCATGGCGTAGGTGCCATAGATATTGAGTCGTCCACTCAGTCCCGCAACAGCAGGATTATAGTACCCCTGCAGCGCCCAATAGTGAGTAAAGTGCGTATCAAACTGTGCCTGAGCCGCTACGGCAGCAAGCAGCAAGCACCATGTCAGTATAGTTTTTTTGATAGCCATCGCTGTTTTTAACGACAATTCGCAAAATTTAGTATGTATCAGATGACAAAACGGCAATCTTTCAAGCCATTTGCCCAATAGTTTGGCAATATGGAACTAAAAAAGATGAGAACCTTCGTCTGTACGTCTGCTCTCATCTTTTTTAGTTATTGCTTCTCCTGCAATTAATACTCCTCTTCGTCGAAGAAGAAGTCCTCCTTGCTAGGATAGTCAGGCCAGATGTCCTCAATGCTTTCGTAGACATCTCCCTCATCCTCTATCTCTTGAAGATTCTCTATCACTTCCAACGGAGATCCTGAACGAATAGCGTAGTCAATCAGCTCCTCCTTAGTTGCAGGCCATGGTGCATCCTCTAATTTTGATGCCAATTCAAGTGTCCAATACATATTATATTCTCCTATTTATTTCCTTGTTTCTTAAATTGAGGTGCAAAAG
>CANBEE010000016.1 GCA_947367415.1 uncultured Bacteroidales bacterium | reverse complement strand
CTTGTTGTAGAACTTGGTGTAGTAGTCGTCGAGCTGACGCTTCATGGTGTAGTGAGGTGCAATCTGTGCGATTGAGTTCTTCACTACCTGAATCCAACCCTCAGAGTAGCCCTTGGCGTTCTTGTTGTAGTAGAGAGGTACAATCTCGTTCTCGAGGATGCTGTAGATGGTAGCAGCGTCGAGCTGATCCTGGTAATCCTGATTCTGATAGGTGCGCTTCTCAGTGAGTGCCCAACCTGCACCGGGACGATAGCCCTCGAGCCACCAACCGTCGAGTACAGAGAAGTTTACAACACCGTTCATCAAAGCCTTCTCACCTGATGTACCTGATGCCTCGAGAGGACGGGTAGGTGTGTTCAACCAGATATCTACGCCTGATACGAGACGACGGGCGAGCTGCATGTCGTAGTTCTCGAGGAAGATGATCTTGCCGAGGAACTCGGGACGACGTGAGATCTCGATAATCTTCTTGATAAGACCCTGACCTGCACCATCGTGGGGGTGAGCCTTACCGGTGAAGAGGAACTGTACGGGGTAGTCGGGGTTGTTGACGATCTTGGCCAAGCGGTCGAGGTCGGTGAAGAGCAGGTGTGCACGCTTGTAGGTAGCGAAACGACGTCCGAAACCGATGAGCAGTGCGTTGGGGTTGATCTTCTGCATCAGTGATACTACACGTGAGGGATCGCCCTGGTTCTTCAACCAGCTGCTGCGGAACTCCTCGCGGATGTATGCGATGAGCTTATTCTTCAAGCCCTGACGGGTCTCCCAGATGGTTTCGTCAGATACGTTGTAGATAGCCTCCCAAATCTTCTCGTTTGACTGGTCGCCAAGGAATGTCTTGTCGAACACCTTGGTGTAGAGGTTCTTCCACTCTGAAGCTACCCATGTGGGGAAGTGTACGCCGTTGGTCACGTAGCCTACGTGGTTTTCCTCGGGGTAGTAGCCCTTCCAGATGCCAGAGAACATATCCTGTGATACCTTGCCGTGGAGCCAGCTTACGCCGTTAACCTCCTGACAGGTGTTGCAAGCGAAGGTTGACATGCAGAAACGCTCGCCCTTGTCACCGGGATTGATGCGGCCCATATCCATGAGCTCATCCCAGCTGATGCCGAGCTGCTGTGCATAGCCGCTCATGTACTTGCCGAAGAGACCCTCGTCGAAGTAGTCGTGACCGGCAGGTACGGGGGTGTGTACGGTGTAGAGACCTGAAGCGCGAACGAGCTCCATAGCCTGGTTGAAGCTGAGACCCTGCTTTACATAGTCGGTCAAGCGATAGAGGTTGCAGAGTGCTGCGTGACCCTCGTTGCAGTGGTATACATCTTTGGTGATACCCATAGCCTTGAGGGTGAGCATACCACCGATACCGAGCAGGATCTCCTGCTTGAGGCGGTTCTCCCAGTCACCACCATAGAGCTGGAAGGTGATAGGACGGTCGAACTCAGAGTTGAGCTCGTTGTCAGTGTCGAGGAGGTACAAGGGTACACGACCTACCTGTACCTTCCATACGTATGCATATACCTGATAGTTGATGTAGGGGACAGCTACCACGAGGGGCTTGCCGTTCTCGTCCATCACGCGCTCCAAGGGGAGGTTGGCGAAGTTTGAAGCCTCGTAGTTGGCAATCTGCTGACCATCGATAGAGAGGCTCTGTGTGAAGTAGCCATAGCGATAGAGGAAGCCGATAGCGCACATGTCGACGTTAGAGTCAGAAGCCTCTTTTAAGTAGTCACCGGCGAGCACGCCCAGACCACCTGAGTAGATGCGCAGTACGTGTGTGAGACCATACTCCATGCAGAAGTAAGCCACTGAAGGGCGATCTGCGTTGGGCTTAACGTCCATATATGCACGGAACTGCTTGTACACCTTTTTGATGCGTGCAAGTACAGCTTCGTCCTTAGCCAGTTCTTCCAATGTCTCGTAGCTGAGACGCTCAAGCAGCAGTACGGGGTTTTGTCCGCACTCTTTCCAGAGAGTAGGGTTCAAGCTCTTGAACATGTCGCGGGCCTCGGGAGTCCAAGACCACCAGATGTTACGCGCCATCTCGCTCAAGCAAGCAAGCTCAGCGGGGATGTGCGACTTTACGTTCACCTCTTTCCATGCGGGTGAATTTGCATTACTAACTTTAATCTTCATATGAGTTATAATGGTTAATAAGTTATTATTTACTTAATGCTACCTCGTATGCTTCGAGGTAATATTTCACGAACTTGTCCCACAAGGCCTTCTTGGAGATGTCGGCAGCACGACGGCGAAGCTGAGTCACCATCTTGGCATCCATCTTGGTAAAGGCAAGGATACTGTTCTTGATTTCGTTGGCAGCCTCGTCCCAGTTGCTGTCGGTACGGTGTATCACCTTCACACCATCTTCCAGTTGGCTATACTCGCCCTTGAGCGAATTTGCCCAAAGACCAAAACCTGCAAGGTCAGTGGTGATGGTGGGTACGTGGAAGGCTACGCTCTCGAGCGGGGTATATCCCCAAGGCTCATAGTAGGAGGGGTATACGGCCAAGTCGTCGCCAGGCAACAGGTCGTAGTAAGGAAGATTGAAGATACCGTCGTCGCCATTGAGGTAACAGGGCACGAAGATCACCTTCACACGGCTCTCAGGCGCGTTGTTGAGCCCGATGGCACGCATCATCGAGAGGGCCTTGTCGTCGTCCATGTTGTAGAGTTCGTGGGTGATGACAGGGGTCTCTAATTGACAATTGGCAATTGACAATTGACAATTATCCAATCTCGCCCTCAAATCCTCACGTGTACCTTTTACCCAAGCAGGCACGTTGATGAATGCCAATACGTCGCGGTCGAGCGAAGGCTCATGGGCGAGGCGATTGAGCGATTCGAGCAGGATGTCGATACCCTTGTTGCGGAACTCGTAACGGCCGCCGGTAGATACGATGATGGTGTCGTCGGCAAACTCCTGACCGAGCAACTTGCTGGCTACGTTCAACATTACCTTGCGGGCCTCCTTGCGCTTGGCTGTGAAGGCAGCACCCTTGGATACGAAGTCGTCCTCGAAACCATTAACTGTGATGACATCGGCCTTTTTCTCGAGCAGCTGTGCGCACTCACGGTCGGTAATCTCACTTACCGTGGTGAAGCAGTCGACACGATGTGCAGCCTGTTTCTCAATCGAGTGCTTCGACTGCATATTGAGTTCTTCGGCCATCTGGTCACCGTTGTAGCCCTCCATATAGTCGTAGAGGGGCTTCATGTTGCCGGCGATAGAGCGACCTATCGATGTAGCGTGGGTTGTAAATATCGTAGCGATAGAGGGAATCCAATGCTTGAGGAAGAGGGCACCGAGGCCTGTCATCCACTCATGTGCCTGGTAGATTACCTTGGGCAATTGACAATTATTGTCAGCCTGGCTGGTCTTTGCTTTCTTCAAAATCTCGTTGCGGTAGTAGCTCTCGGCCACTTTGGCTGCTGCGTATGAGAACATGCTCGCCTCATCGTAGTCACCGTATGCGTGCAGCGAATCTACACTGAAGAGATTCCATGCCTCGGCATAGATATCGTTCTTTATATTATAATAAGGAGTAAAATCTACAAGTACGGCTACCGGCTCACCGGGAATCATCCACCGTCCTATACGTATATTGAGACCTTCTTCGGTTGCTTTCTTGCGCCATCCGGCCATCAAGCGTTTATCTTCTTTGAACAGCGGGTTCGCCGTTTCTTTCCAAAGGTCGGGACCTATAAACATCAATTGGGCATCTGTCTTCGTCAAAATTGTCTTTGCTCTTGTCGAGAGCACGGTGTAGATGCCGCCTACTTTATTGCACACCTCCCAGCTAACTTCAATTATGTAGTCGGGGGTTGATTTGTGTACACTCATTCAATTATCACTTTCAATTATTAAGCCACAAAGGTATAAAAATATTGGCTATTACGAAAAGAAAAAAGCGTGATTTGTGAGGATTAGTTGTGTTTTTTACACTTATATATGGTGCAAAAGTTTTTGGCGCGTCTTTTGAAAGCTGCAGTTGACAGACAATAAAGGCTCGCCAAGAATTTGACGAGCCTGAATAAATCTTTCTTTAGCCTTGTTGGATTTTTTCAAGGCTGACTATTATTTCATTCCTTCTGGAGATTGCTTATTCCATAATTGTCATCTCATCTACAAGGTGTTTGCAGCCACCAAGCTTCTCGAGAATGAAGAGTACGTAGCGGATGTCCACCACGATACAGCGCTGTTTGTCGTTGTCGAAGTTGATGTCGCCACTCAGAGACTCCCAGTTGCCGTCGAAGGCTGCACCGATGAGTTCGCCATAGGCATTCATTACGGGGCTACCGCTATTACCGCCAGTGATGTCGTTGGTGGTGATGAAGTTTACAGGCAGGCGTCCATCGCTCAGAGCATAGCGTCCGTAGTCCTTGGCTGCATATAGCTGCTTCAGCTTCTCGGGCACTACGAACTCGGGGTTGGTGGCATCCTCCTTCTCCATGACGCCCTCAAGCGTGGTGTAGTAGTCGTAGTTGATGCCGTTCTTGGGGCTATAGGGCTTCACGGTGCCGTAGGTGAGGCGCAGAGTGAAGTTGGCGTCGGGTGCTTTGGGTGTGGGGGCATACATCTCGCAAAGTCCACGAACGTAGGTTTTGTGGAGCAGCTGCAGCTCATCGCGGGTAGCTGCGGTGGCGGCATTGATGCGGGTGTACATCTCCCATTTGCAGCGTGAGAAAGCTGTAGCAAGGTCCTTGTCGATAGCCTTTGCTGAAGGCTTCTTGAGGAACTTCTCCAGGTTCTTCTCGTTAGAGGTGATGGAGTTATCGTACATGTCGTCGATGTAGCGGTCGATGTTGCCCTTGTAGTCCTTGTCGATGGTTTCATAGAAGGCTGGCAACTCAATGTTCATCTCCTTATAGAGGGCAAAGAGCGCCTTGGCAACCTTGCGGTCTACCTCATGGTCGTAGTCCTTGTTATGTACTTGGGCATACGACTTGCGCAACTCGTCGCTCCACTTGGCTATGGCCTCCTTGTTCTTTGACTTCAGAGCCACCTTGAGGCTATCCATCACGCGGTAGGGAGCGCCGAACTCGATGCCCATCATGAAGGTCTCGGTGAAGGCCATGCGGAGATATGCGTCGGCCGATGTCTTGGCCATGAGTTCATCAATCTTTGCCACTACGGTAGCATAGTCATTGTTGCCCTTCTCGGCTGCAAAGCGAGCGAAGCGTGCTTCCTGCTCGGTCTTGGCCTCACGTACCTTGTTGTCAACAATGGCCTTGTTCATACCAATGGAGTTCTTCCAATAGTTACTGCTGCTGGCATACTTGCCTGCATACTGTATGCGTACCTTGTCGCTGGCGGCCATCTCCTTCTTCAGAACCTCCTGGCGAGCCTCACGTACCTGGATGCGCGGTGTGTTCTGGCAATCCATGCGATGCTGTATCTCACTGCGTGTGAGGAATCGCTGTGTGCTTCCGGGGAAGCCCATCACCATGGCGTAGTCGCCTTCGCTCAATCCCTTGATGGAGACACTCAGGTGCTTGGGAGTCTTCAGGGGTACGTTGTCCTCGCTATAAAGTGCAGGGTTGCCTTCGGCGTCGGCATAGATACGGAACATGGAGAAATCGCCTGTGTGGCGCGGCCACATCCAGTTGTCGGTCTCGCCACCAAACTTACCTACCGATGAGGGAGGAGCAGCTACCATGCGCACATCAGAGTATACCTTCAGGAAGAACAGGTAGTAGCGGTTGCCAGCATAGAAGGGGCGTATGAGTGCCTCGATACCGGGCTTGCCGTCATACTCACTAGCCTTGAGTTCTTCGCTGGCCATCTCGCCAAGGAATTGGTAGGAGAGTGCTTCGGCTTCGGTGATGCTGTTGCTCGCGATGAGTGCGTTCACCTTGTCGGTGACGTCAACAATCTTTTCCACGAAGGTGAACTCGAGTCCGGGAGTGGGCAACTCCTCGGTACGGCTCATGGCCCAAAAACCATCGGTGAGGTAATCGTGCTCCACAGAGCTATGCTGCTGTATGGCACCATAGCCGCAGTGGTGGTTGGTAAGGATGAGTCCCTCGGCAGAGACAATCTCACCCGTGCATCCACCGCCGAAGATGCCGATGGCATCCTTGATTGATGAACCGGCAGGGTTGTAGAGGTCGGTGCCCTCAAGCTGTAGGCCTTGGCGTTTCATCTGGTCTACCATATACTGCTCCTCCATCATTTGGAGTAGCCACATGCCTTCGTCGGCCCGAGCACCGAAGAGCGTACATGCAAACGCTAACATTACATAGAGTCTTAGTCTTTTCATCTTTTTCAAAAGGTTATATTATTATAAAAGGTTGTATCCTAAAAAAAACGGCTTGCAAAATTACGCAGAATAATCTGAAAAACGGTTGGCTTCCCATAAAAAAACGGGATACGTATGCTGCAAATAGGAAAAATCTGTATCTTTGCATACGTATCATTTCTAATACAGTAGATTTATGGATAGCGAAACTTATATCCCCAGTCCCTCACGCTACGACAACATGGGTTACCGCCGTTGCGGCAAGAGTGGAGTCCTGTTGCCCGAGATTTCTCTTGGCTTCTGGCATAACTTCGGTGAGCATCACGATGAGGCTCGCGGACTCGATATCCTGCATTATGCCTTCGACCATGGCATCTGCCATTTTGACCTGGCCAACAACTACGGCCCTCCCAATGGAGCTGCCGAGGAGCGTTTTGGCCGATACATGAAGTGCTCCATGCACACCCATCGCGACGAGATGTTCATCGCTACTAAGGCGGGGCATCCCATGTGGGCAGGGCCCTATGGTGACTGGGGTTCACGCAAGAGCCTTGTGGCCAGTCTTGACCAAAGCCTGCGCCGTATGAATCTCGACTACGTGGACATCTACTACACCCATCGTCACGATCCTAATACTCCGCTCGAAGAGACGATGCAGGCATTGGTCGATATCGTACGCTCAGGCAAGGCGCTCTACGTAGGTCTGTCCAAGTATCCCGAGGATGTGGCACGCAAGGCATACGCCTATCTTGAGGCACACGACGTTCATTGTATCCTTTATCAAGGACGTTATAATATGCTCACACGTCAGCCCGAAGAGGTAATCATTCCTCAGGCGCATCAGAACGGCACAGGATTCATCGCCTTCTCTCCTTTGGCTCAGGGACTCCTTACCAATCGCTATCTCCAGGGTATTCCCGAAGGTTCTCGCATGACGCAGAGCAACTTCCTTCGTCCAGAAGCTCTTACCGACGAGCTTATCGGCCGATTGCGCTCACTTAATGAGGTGGCCATACGTCGTGGTCAAACACTGGCAGAGATGGCGTTGGCATGGCTGCTGCGCGATGAACGCGTCACCTCGGTCATCATTGGGGCCAGCTCGGTAGAGCAGCTGCAGAAGAACCTCCATGCCCGTGAGAACATCGCCTTTACGGCCGAAGAACTGGCTGAAATAGAGGCCATATTAGCATAAGCTATTATCAGATATTGACAATGACTCATCTACAACTCAACGAATATCAGCAACAAGCCATAGCGCGACTCTCCATCGAGAGCCTTACGTCGATGCAGGAGGCTGCCCTTCTGACTTGTCGCGATGCAAATGATGTGATACTGCTCTCGCCGACAGGTACGGGAAAGACACTGGCATATCTGTTGCCGCTCATCGAACGCTTGCGTATGGGGCAAGAGGGCGTGCAAGCCATAGTGATAGTTCCATCACGTGAGCTGGCACTTCAAATTGATACTGTACTCCGCACCATGGCGTTGCCGTGGAAGGCGATGAGCGTCTATGGAGGCCGCCCTGCAATGGACGAGCACCGTACCATGAAGGGAGTGTGCCCATCTATTATAATAGGTACGCCCGGTCGCTTGAACGACCACTTGACAAAGGGGAATATTGATGCCCGTACCATACGTATGCTCGTCATCGATGAATTTGACAAGTGTTTGGAGTTGGGCTTTCAAGCCGAGATGCAGGAGGTTATCGAAAAACTGCCTGCAGTGCGTGAGCGCTACTTGACATCGGCCACAGACCTTGAGGAGGTGCCCGCATTTACAGGTATACGTCGTCCGGTAAAGCTCAACTATATCGCAGAGAATGAGCAGCAGAAGAGGGTGCATACCTATGTAGTGCATTCTGAGAGTAAGGATAAGCTGCATACTCTCTACAAACTGTTGTGTACGCTTGATGGTGGACAATCTATCGTGTTCTGCAATCATCGTGAATCGGTCGATAGGGTAGGTGGGTATCTCCGTGAACAGAAGCTTTCCTACGAAGTCTATCATGGCGGCATGGAGCAGGAGGCCAGAGAGAGGGCTCTCTATAAGTTCCGCAATGGCAGCTGCAACGTTCTCGTCAGTACCGACCTTGCAGCTCGTGGATTGGATATCCCGGAGGTGCACCATATCATCCACTACCATATTCCTGCAGGCGAAGATGCTTATATTCACCGTACTGGCCGTACGGCTCGTTGGGATGCGCAAGGCAATGCCTACCTTATCTTGCACGCTGAGGAGCATGTGCCTGAATATGTAGCCGATGAGGT
This sequence comes from uncultured Bacteroidales bacterium, assembly GCA_947367415.1. Classification (GTDB taxonomy): domain Bacteria; phylum Bacteroidota; class Bacteroidia; order Bacteroidales; family Bacteroidaceae; genus UBA1189. The sequence goes on along the minus strand of CANBEE010000016.1, from coordinate 9,661 downwards.
GGAAGACTTTGAATTACCCGAACGCCCAGGACGTCCGCAACCTCCGCAGTGGACGACACTCTATGTCGGGCGTGGCAAGAAGGACAAGATTAATAAGGTGGACATTGCCGGTTTCTTTTACAAGAAAGGCGGACTGAGCCGTGAGGACGTCGGCAACATCGATGTGCATGATTATTATGCCTACGTGACGGTACGCCGTGCCAAGGTGAAGCAGTTGCTGGCACTTGTGGGTAATGAAAAGATAAAGGGGGTTAAGACCCGTATTGACATCGCCAAATAGTATAGCCCATGGAATCGCATGTAATAATTATTCTGTTGGCTCTTGTAGCTTTGTTGCTCATAGCTACTTTTGTTATGGTGATGCAGTTTGGCCGTAGACGTACGCAAGATGCCGAGCAGCTGCAGCGATTTGTCGCTGAACAGCTTACCGAGTATAATCGTATGTTGCAGACCGTACGTGAAGAACTCACTCGCACCGTACATGAGCAGATGCAGGCCAATCGTATGGAGTTGAATGCCAAGATTGAGGACCTGCGTAAGGATATAGTGGGAAATCAGATGCTACAGCTGCAGCAGCTTCAGGAAACCCTCAACAGAAACCTTCTTACTACCAACGAACTGCAACGCGAGAAGCTGGAGGCTATGACCCGTCAGCAGGAGCAGCTGATTCGTACTACGGAGAAGCGCCTCGACGACATGCGACTCATGGTGGAGGAGAAGTTGCAGAAGACCCTGAACGAACGCATCGGACAGTCGTTTGAACTCGTGCGTACCCAGCTTGAGAACGTACAGCAAGGACTCGGTGAAATGAAGACGCTTGCCCGCGATGTGGGCGGACTCAAGCGCGTACTTACCAATGTGAAGACTCGTGGAACCTTCGGAGAGGTGCAGCTGGCTGCTCTTTTGGAACAGATGCTTAGTCCCGAACAGTACGAGGCCAATGTGAAGACCAAGCGTAAGGGTACTGAATTTGTAGAGTTTGCCGTGAAGCTCCCAGGCAAGGATGATGGTATAGATTGTGTATACCTGCCCATTGATGCCAAGTTTCCCAAGGATGCTTATGAGCAGTATATGGATGCATACGAGGCTGGCGATGTAGACCGCATTGCTCTTACCTCGCATCAGTTGGAACAGATTGTCAAGAAGATGGCTCGTGATATACGCGACAAATACCTCAGTCCTCCCTATACGACAGACTTTGGTATCATGTTCCTCCCCTTTGAAAGCATCTATGCCGAGATAATCCGCCGTACAGCATTGGTAGAGCAGCTACAGCGTGAGTTTCGTGTCATCGTTACAGGTCCCACCACCCTGGGCGCTATCCTCAATAGTCTGCAGATGGGCTTCCGTACACTTGCTATTGAGAAACGTTCGAGCGAGGTGTGGACAGTGCTTGCTGCCGTGAAGACCGAGTTTGGTAAGTTTGGCGGCATGCTTGAGAAGGTGCAGAAGAATCTGGAAACCGCAGGTTCGCAACTCGATGAAGTGATTGGTAAGCGCACTCGAGCTATTGAGCGCAAGCTTCGTCAGGTACAGGAACTCCCTGCCGACCACTCTCACGAAATCTTGGCATTGGACGATGAACTGCCCGAAGAGTAGGGTATAGTAATGATGACATGCTGAACCGATATGAAACTTCTTTGGATAGACCTCAACTGCTCGTATGCTCATAGCTCATTGGCATTGCCTGCGTTGCATGCCCAAGTGATGGAGCGTACGGATGTGGAGTGGAGCGTGGTGCGCACTACCACGAGCGAGGTGCTTGGGGCTACGGTTGATTCCATCTATGCCTATCGCCCCGATGTGGTGGCTGCTACGGCTTGGCTTTTCACACATGAACGCTTACTGGAGATTATCTCTCGCCTAAAGGCGCTAATGCCTCAGTTGACCGTGATCCTTGGTGGCCCCGAGTTCTTGGGCGACAATGAGGATTATTTGCGTCGGCATGCTGAGATTGATGCCGTTTTTTCTGGAGAGGGCGAGGAGAGTTTTGCTCGTTGGCTCGACGTATGGAGCTGTCGTGAGGCATGGGGAAGTATTCCGGGAGTATGTTACATGCATAATGGTACATATCATTATGGCGGACTTGCCCGCGTGACGCAGTTCGATTCACTAAAGTCACCTGAGGAGAGCTCCCTGTTTGTATGGGAAAAGCCCTTCGTGCAGATTGAGACTACCCGTGGGTGCTTCAATTCCTGTGCTTTCTGTGTAAGTGGTATGGGCGACCCTGTGCGTACACTCTCTATTGATGTCATTCGCACTCGGCTTATCCGCATTCGTGAGCATGGCATACGCGATGTGCGTGTCCTTGACCGCACTTTCAATTATAATCCACAACGTGCGATAGCGCTGTTGCAGCTCTTTACCGAGTTTCATCCTCACCTGCGTTTCCATTTGGAGATTCATCCGGCTCTGTTGCCATCTTCTGTACGTGAGGTGTTGTCGACATTGCCTGAGGGGCTGCTTCACCTCGAAGCTGGTATCCAGAGTCTGCGCCAAGAGGTACTCGTGGCGAGCCAGCGCAAAGGAACGCTGTCGCAAGCGTTGGACGGGCTTCGCTTCCTCTGCTCATTGCCCAATCTCGTTACTCATGCCGACCTTATTGCTGGATTGCCGCTCTATACGTTACCTCAGATTTATGAAGATATACGCACCTTGGCAGAGTATGGAGCTGGCGAGATACAGCTTGAGTCGCTGAAGTTGCTCCCAGGAACATCCATGCGCCGCGATGCCTCGCTGCTTGGTTTGCGCTATTCACCTATGCCACCCTACGAGGTGCTTGAAACCGATGCCATCAATAGTGTTCAGCTCCAAGAGGCTCGCCGACTGTCGCGTTTGCTTGATGCGTTCTACAATACTCCAGCCTGGCAAACTGTCACGCGTCGGCTAATATTGAATGAGGATGACTTCCTTCACCGCTTCCTTGACTATCTCACCGAGCATAACTACATAGACCAACCCATGAGCCTTGAGCGTCGTGGCGAGTTGCTTTACCTCTTTTGCAAGGAGTACTACGCAGATTACACAACCGAGGCTACAGTGGCATGGATAGAGGCGGGGCTGTCGCTCAAGAAACGTCCTGCCGAGCGTGTGCTTACAGGACGCTTGCAACCTCCTGCTTCATGGACAGTGCTTTATGGTGCCTTCAATGAAACCTTGCGCATGTGTTTCCTGCCCGACGGTGCTGACGAATCGGGCTACTGGTTTGGCTACGATAGCACGTCACAGCGTCCGGCGCCCATATTCAAAGCTCGGGCAAGCAGCGAGTAATACAATATATCGCCCTGTCGTGCGTTATATATTCAATATTTAAGGATTACAATGATGAGGCTTCTGACAAGACTGATAGGTATGTTGCTTGCAGCTACAGTGCTGCTGTGTGTGGTGAGTTGCCGCGATGAACAAGGCTACTCTACTGACCCATCACATCGGCTGGCATTTTCTTCCGACACTATCTCTTTCGATACCCTCTTTACCTCGGTTAGTTCCTCCACCTATTCATTCCTGATATACAATCGCAACAAAGCCGATTTGCGTATTGCGTATGCTGCTTTGGCTGGTGGCGACCGTTCGCCCTTCCGCCTTAATCTCGATGGGTTGGCCGGTACCAGTTTCAGTGACTTTACTGTGCGTGGTGGCGACAGTCTGTTTGTCTTCGTGGAGGTCACTGTAGACCCTCGTGGTCACGATGAGCCTTTCGAGGTGCGCGACTCTCTGCTGTTTTTCCTTGAGAGTGGTGTCTGCCAACAGGTACAACTCTGTGCCTACGGACAAGATGCTATCGTGCTTCGCGGTCCTGTTTTTGATACCGACAAGCGGCTTACAGCACGCCGGCCTTATCTTGTTTACGACAGTCTACGCATCGAAGAGGGGGCCACGCTCTATCTTGAACCTGGCACACGCCTTTTCATGCGCGATAAGGTGGAGGTGCAGGTGTATGGGCGCATCGAGGCTATAGGCACGGTGGAAGATCCCATTGTGTTTCGTGGAGCACGCACCGATCGCATGTTCAGCTATCTCCCCTACGACCGCCTTTCTGCACAGTGGGGTGGCATCACGTTGCATCCGATAAGCTTTGACAATATCTTCGAGCATTGTGATATCCATAGCGGTACCTATGGTCTGCGTGCTAAGAGCAACGATATAACTCGCCTTAAGTTGAGAATGTGTAATAGCCAGATACACAATGTCGACGAAGATGCCTTACAGCTCACGCTCTGTAATGCAGAAATCTTTAATAGTCTTTTCACGAATGCTGGCGGACATTGTGTAAATATTCTGGGTGGGCTATTGCAGTTCTGGTATTGCACGATGGCCAACTTTTTCCCTTGGAGTAGCGAACGGGGTGTGGCGCTTAACATCTCAAACTACGATAAAGAGGATGGAATAATCTATCCGTTGGTATTTACTACTTTTGCCAACTGCATTGTTACTGGTTCTAAGGATGATGAACTGATGGGTCAGGTGTTGGAGAAGACCGACTCTGTCGACTACTCTGAGTATGCTCAGTTTGTCTTCACGCATTCACTCATCAACTCTAAGGGTGAAGCTCGTGAGCCCGATTCGCTGCACTTTGCCAACATCGTATGGGAGCATAAGGACAGTGCGGCCTATGCTCGAAGCAACTTCCGTACCATCGACCATGACAATTTTGTCTATGACTTCCATCTCGACTCGCTGTCATGTGCGAGAGGCATAGGACTCTATGCTCCGACAGAAAGACTCAGGTATGACAAGGATGGGCATCCGCGCCATAAAGACGGTCCTATAGATGCAGGTTGCTATCAGTATGTGGAGTATGGGAAGAAAGAATAGTCTGTTCTTTGTCTTGCTCGTGTTGTTGTGTCCGATGACGCTCGTTGCACAAGAGCGACTTCGCTTCGTAACCTATAATGTAGAGAACCTTTTCGACTGCAAAGACGATAGTCTGACCCATGATGAGGCCTTCCTTCCCAATTCGTTGCGTCGCTGGACTCCCTCTCGTTATTGGAACAAGCTGCATGCTGTGAGCCGAACGTTGGCCACTATTGGTGGCGACCGCGCTCCAGAGTTTGTTGCCTTGTGCGAGGTGGAGAACGATAGCGTGCTCTACGACCTCACTCACCGCTCGCCACTGCGTACTGCACGTTACAAATACCTAATGACTTCATCGCTCGACCCTCGAGGCATTGATGTGGCATTGCTTTATAAACCTACCTCCTTTCGTCCTTTTGCCACTCGCTCGTTGCGTCTGCCTGCTCACTACCTTCCTGCGGAAAGTCATGTACGTGATATGCTTTGTGTGAGTGGTACACTCGTTACGGGCGATACCCTTGATGTTATAGTCTGTCATCTCCCGAGCCGTCTTAATGGTCGCAAGGCTGCGCGCTTGCGCCACGATGTGGTGGCGTATATGTGCCAGGCGGTCGACTCCCTTGCTTCAACACGCAGCGTGCCGCGTATTGTGGTTATGGGCGACTTCAATGATACTTCACATAGCAAAGCCCTGCACCCGCTCATTGCTAATGGCCGCCTCGTATGCATCACTGATACACTTGGAGGAAGCTACCGCTACAAGGGGCATTGGCAACAAATCGACCATGTGTATCTCGCTCCAGCATTGCTTGACACTACACGCCACTTATACCTTGTGCCTCGTGGGGCATGGCTTCCTTCCGATCTGTCGCTCACTGAGGAGGAACCTCTCTATGGTGGTCGCCGTCCTCTGCGCACCTACAACGGTATACAATATCGGGGAGGCGTCAGTGACCACCTCCCCGTATGTTTTGACCTTTGGCTACAATTCCAATAGTCGCTCTGCCTACAACTTGATGGCAAACTTCTTCAAACGTGTGTCTAGCATCTCCTCTGGTATGAAGGCCTTTACTGCATCGGCTACCGAGTTGATGAGGCGCTCGCGTACATAATCCTGACGGATGACAAGCGAAATCTCACGCACGGGAGTGGGGGCCGAGAGATGGCGCACATGTTGTTGCTGTGTGTCGTGCAGTAGGGGAAAGTGCAGCTCAGGGATGACCGTGTAACCTCCGTTCTCATCCACAATCTTGATGAGCGTGTCTATGCTTCCAGCCTCGTAAGTGGTGGAATAGGCCGATTTTGTCTGACAGAAATTGAACACCTGGTTTCGCATGCAGTGCCCCTCCTTCAGTACCCAAAGGTGCTCGGTGGGCATCTCGTTGGCAACAATCTCCTCCTTGCTGTATATCTCTTCGCAAGGAGATACATAAGCGGCGAACTTTTCGTAGTAAAGTGGTATCTCCAGGAAATCGGGTTGTTCCAATGGAGTGGCAAGGATTGCCATATCAAGCTCAGCCTTGCGCAACTGTTCTATGATGACTGCTGTGCGCAGCTCGAAAGCGCGTAGCTCAATCTGTGGAAACATCTGTTGCATCTGTTTGAACAGTCGGGGTAGGATGTAAGGTGCTACGGTGGGTATAACTCCGATGCGTATAGTGCCGCTGTTGAGTTCTTTTTCCGAGCGTGTCATCTCTTTCAGCTGTGCTATGTGGTAAAGCACCACACGTGCTTGATCCACTACGGCACGTCCACTCTCTGTTGTGCTTATAGGATGACTCTTACGGTCAAAAAGGGTGAGGTCGAGCTCCTCTTCGAGTTTCTGTATCAGTGCGCTCAGTGTCGGTTGGCTCACTCCGCACGCCTCGGCTGCCCTTTGGAAGTGACGATGCTTGTCGAGCGCCACAATGTACTCTAGTTGCTGGATGTTCATGATGCTTGTGTCTACTTTCTTTTTTGCAAACTTACATAAAAAAAACGTTTTTTCTATCAAACGAGCATGAAAAACATTTTTTTTATGTAAGTTTGTGTTGGATAATTGAAGTAATAGCCGCATTGTACCTTTTATTCATGCTTCTACATACTCCTACAAATTCATCCTTTGAGTTGATTGCTTGATTGCATAGTCTATGATACTAATTATATAACGTAAGAAAATAAATAAATGATGATGCCATGAAGAAAAGTCTACTGATATGTTTGAGTGTCGGCACTACGATGCTCACAGGTTGCTCAGGGAACAAGGCTAAGCGGGTGCGTACAGATACTAAGCGTCCCAATGTGATACTGCTGCTTGCTGATGATGTGGGCTATGGCGATCTCAGTCCCTATGGTGAGCCTACGATACACACACCGCAGGTGGAACGATTGGCTGAAGCGGGGCTTCGCTTCACTGATGCTCATGCTGTAGCTGCTACGAGTACGCCATCGCGTTACTCATTGCTCACTGGACACTATAGCTGGCGGCGCAATGATACGGGTGTTGCAGCAGGCAATGCAGGCATGATTATACGGCCTGAGCAACAGACTGTGGCCGACCTTTTTCGACAGCAGGGATATGTTACCGGTGCCGTGGGCAAGTGGCATTTGGGGTTGGCCGACAAGACGGGTATGCAGGATTGGAACGGACATATAACGCCAGGACCCACGGATATCGGCTTTGACTATTCGTACATCATGGCAGCTACGGGCGATCGCGTGCCCTGTGTGTGGGTGGAGAACGGTAGGGTAGTGGGTCTCGATCCTTCGGACTCAATCTTTGTTAGCTACCGTACCCCTTTTGCAGGCGAGCCTTTGGGACGTACCAATCCCGAACTGCTCACGAAACTTCATCCAAGTCCTAATCATGGACACGACCAAGCGATCGTGAACGGTATATCTCGCATTGGATATATGAAGGGTGGCCGCGGAGCGCTATGGGAGGATGAGAACATTGCCGATAGCATCACTCATCATGCCGTGCGTTTTATCGAGGAACATGCCGATGAACCATTCTTCCTCTATTTGGGAACGAACGATATCCATGTGCCACGCTATCCGCATCCACGTTTTGTGGGCAAGAGTGGTATGGGACCTCGAGGTGATGCTATTCTGCAGTTTGACTATACGGTAGGTGCTGTGCTTGATGCTCTGGAGCGTCAGGGCATAGCTGAGAATACACTCATCATTCTCACGAGTGACAATGGTCCTGTGGTGGATGACGGATATGCCGACCAGGCAGTGGAACTGTTGGGTAACCATCGCCCATGGGGTGACCTGCGTGGTGGCAAGTATAGCAACTTTGAGGCAGGTACGAGGGTGCCTCTTATAGTATCGTGGCCACGGCGCATTAAGCCTGGTGTGAGCCATGCCTTAGTGTCGCATATCGACCTCTTTGCCTCGATGGCATCCCTGTTGGGTGTTACTGCCGATGAGGGTGCTGCGCCCGATAGTCGCGATGCCTTGCCTTCACTAATGGGCAATGATGAGGAAGGACGCGACTACATCGTGGAGAAGGCGGGCTCCATATCTATCTATGATGGAGAATGGAAATATATAGCACCATCAAACGGGTATGCCTACAATAGCCTTACCAAAACGGAACTGGGTAATGCGCGACAATCACAACTCTATCACATAGCTACTGATTTGGGCGAACAACACAACGTGGCCGCGGAGCATCCAGAGGTCGTGGAGCGTATGGTAAACCTGCTCGAAGCTGAGCTATAGGCTTTGTTTATAGCGCTAGCCCTAACTAGCGGACTATTAATAAAGAATTCCTATATCGGGCCGTTTATAAGTATAAGAAATGCGGAGCAGTCTCCGCATTTCTTTTTTTTATAATGGCAATCGATTTTCTATCACATCCCAGTTGATGATGTCCCATAAGCTGTCGTAGTGGGCTTTCTTGTCGAATGCATGGTCAAGATACCAGCTGTGCTCCCAACAGTCAATCCCGAGTATAGGTGTTAGTCCACGTCGCCAAGGGTTGCCTCCGCCTGCTTCTGTCACTATCGACAACCTGCCTTCTGTATCTATGGTCAACCATACCCAACCGCTTCCAAAAACATTCATGGCAGCATCGGTCATCTGTCTTTTGAATGCATCCATCCCTCCGAAATGGAAGTTGATGGCATTGGTAAATCGGCTTCCTGGAGCTTTATATTGTGAGGCCGGAACAAACTGCTCGAAGTAAAGTCGATGATTCATCACCTGTGCGGCATTATTGTAGATGGGGCCGTCAGGCGCTTGCTGCACAATTTCTTCCACCAACAGTCCTTCATACTCACTTCCTGGTATCAGTTTGTTCAGGTTGTTTACATACGCGGCAAAATGTTTGCCATGATGGTTCTTGAGCGTTGCTTCACTGATTACAGGCTCTAATGCGTTAATCGGATAGGGGAGTACAGGCAGCGTGTATGCTGCAATCTTCGTTGTTGCCATAAAAAGGAATATTATCAGGTTCATAAAAACAGACATTTCTGATTCTGGTATTATAACCTCTTACAGCTCTGTTTGTTCATGTGAAGCAGACTGGTCGTTCTAATTATTTAGCATACAGCTTGCTCGTGTTTGTTTGCATAACTTGTTTTATTCCGCGATGACGAATCACCCCTCCGTGGGAGGGGCAGGGGGAGGCTCTTTAGTTCCCCCTCTTAATCACTTCCGCCGGATTCTCTCGTGCGGTGCGCCATACGCGCGAGCCTACCGAGAGGGCGATGAGCAGCACGATGGCGAGGAGGATGACGGCGTATATCCACCAGGCGATGGGCGCTTGCTTCACGTATTGCGCCACCCACTCCTTCATTATCATATAGCCTATGGGGAAGGCGATGGCTGAGGCGGCAAGGACGATGAGTCCGTACTCCTTTATAAATATGGAGAGGAT
>CANBEE010000015.1 GCA_947367415.1 uncultured Bacteroidales bacterium | reverse complement strand
CTTGTTACGTGCCTGTGACTCGCCTGCAAATGCTGTCCATAGGTTCTTCTCTGTTTTTGTTCCTTTCAGTTCGCTCATAGTTCTGTCTTATTAGAATGTAATGAAAAATAGCTACTTAAATTAAAAGTGGTAACCCAAACGGATAACAATCATTGAAGGATTGAGCTTACCAGACTGGAACTCGTCTTTGAACTGGTCTGCCCAATTACCAATAGCTCCACCATCCTCAATATATGGATCACCGTTAATAGCAGAACTACCAAATGCATAGTAATGGAGTCCCAAAGATACCTTATCAGCTACGCTCACACCAATACCTGCTTCCCAAGCGAAAGTTGTGGCCATCTTGTATGAAGTACCTGTCTCAATCTCACTACCGAAGATTTCTGACTCGCTCTCCAATGACGAAATATTGCGGAAGTTAACACCTAATCCGGCCTCTACCCACAAGGCAGCTCCAGCAATGTCAAGAAGTTCGTAGTTTACACCAGCCATAACGGGGATGTTCATGTATGTAGGCAACTTTGCATCGTCATCCAGCTTAAGCAAATCTTCCTTAAGGTCACCCTTCAATCCATTATAAAAGAGGTCAGCCGAAGCAAAAGCGCTCAGATTACCCAAAAGTCCGAACTGATACTTCAAACCGGCATTGAAACCTGTGGCTGCTCCACCCAATTTTGAAGAAGCATTATTGAGGGCAATATCACTAAGGCTACCACCTTCAGCAAAAGCGCCCATAGGGAAATTACCACCAACACGTACAGAAAGGCCATTCTGTGCAAACGATGACATTGAAACTCCGAAGATGACTGCAACAAGAGCAATCGCTTTCTTTACATTTTTCATAACTTACTTAAATTTTAATAGTTAATAGTTTTCAATTATCTGCTATACATTCAAATTCAATCACGAATGACATTTCACTCTTCTCTCATATCCTATACAGCAGTGCAAAGATACATTTTTTTTGTATGATTGCATAAAAAAACGTTAGAAAAAACTTAGTCACAACTTATCGATAGCCTCTATCAAGCAATCGACATTTTCGTGCTTTGTTGCCCAACTAGTACAAATACGCATAGCTACATGTGTGTCATCAATCCGCTTCCATGGTGACAACAAGAAGTTTTGCGACAGGATAGCCGCTTGCTCATTGGTGAATATGGGGAACTGTTGATTGGTCGGGCTATCTATAAGGAAGCCAATGCCTTTAGCTTGCAGAGTCGCACGAATACGCATAGCCTCATCAATGGCATGTCGGGATATCTGGAAATATAGGTCATCTGCAAAGAGCGTTGCAAACTGTATACCTAAGAGGCGTCCCTTTGCAAGCATTCCTCCGTGTTGCTTAATGCTGTAACGGAAATCTTTCTTCAAAGCATCAGAAGTGATGATTACTGCCTCACCAAAAAGTGCACCCACCTTGGTTCCTCCGATATAGAATACATCGGCTAATTGCGACAGTTGGGGCAAAGTAAGGTCACACTCTGGTGAACAGAGTCCATAGCCAAGACGAGCACCATCAATAAAAAGCGGCAAATCATATTTGTCACACATGGCACGTATGGCCTTAAGTTCCTCGGCACTATATATGGTGCCTATTTCTGTCGGGAATGACAAATACACCATACCGGGCTGAACCATGTGCTCCGGACCATCCTCGTTGATATGCTCCAACATAGCTTCCTCAATCTGAGAAGCTGCAAGTTTGCCGTCTTCAGTAGGCATTGGCAACACTTTGTGACCAGTACTCTCTATGGCTCCCGTTTCATGCACATTGATATGGCCTGTGCAAGCAGCAATCACTCCCTGATGAGGGCGTAATATATGTGCTATAACGGTCGTATTTGACTGAGTACCTCCAACCAAGAAGTGTACATCAACATCATCACGTTGGCAGGCTTTCTTTATCAGTTTGCGAGCTTCATCGCAATAGGCATCTTCACCATAGCCCACCGTCTGCTCCATATTGCTATCAAGAAGACGTTGCAAAATATAAGGATGAGCTCCTTCATTATAATCGCATTGGAATTGTATCATGACTTCTATGTTTTTTTATTATTTACGCTTATCGGCCTGCGGTCTAGATAGCCCAGCATCCAGCACTTCAACAGCTTTAAGCACCACAGGATCCGTAAGGTTCAAATATTTTACATAGTCCTGCATTCCCAGCATGTTATAAATGATATTACCATATATAATATCTTCCATCACATCGCGCGACTTGGCTATATGGTTATTACGACGTTTCACTCCCTTGCTCGTTGCATGCTGAACCAGCTGTTCCAACAGATTCTGCGTCTTCAGGTAAGCAAGCATACTATCCATCGTTGTGTATTGGGAGAGCTTTGCACGATTAGCATCGGTATACTGGAAGGGGAACTGCGTAAACAGACCTCTTTTGGCTATTTCAGCATAATACGAAGTATACCCTGCAGTATCTTGCGGAACAAAAATATCAGGCATGATACCTCCACCACCATATACGGTACGTCCATTCTTTGTCTGATAGGCCAGACTTTCATCTTGCTTAATGCTATCTTGCGTAAAGAACTCTCCGTGTTCGTAACGATTGAGCAAATCAAGTTCATATTCCTCGTTATGGCCATTGCTATAGGGTTTCTGTATACAACGTCCTGATGGTGTATAGTAGCGTGCTATTGTAAGACGAATAGCCGATCCATCTTCCAACTCGATAGGCTGTTGCACAAGTCCCTTGCCAAAGGTTCTGCGTCCAATAATCGTGCCTCTGTCATTGTCCTGTATAGCTCCTGCAAAGATTTCGCTGGCCGAAGCAGAGGTCTCATCGGTAAGAACAACAAGTGGCATATTCTGACAACTTCCTCCACCAGTAGCATACTCCTCGTAGCGTGGAGCGTTCTCTCCTTCGGTATACACAATCATCTCTCCCTTGGGAAGGAACTCATTAACCATCTGTATGGCAGCTCCCATATATCCACCTGTATTTCCTCGCAAGTCGATAATACATCCTTGCGCACCTTTCTGTATACCTTGGGCCAATGCCATCAGCATCTCAGGGTAAGTGGTTTCGCCAAACTTATTGATTTTGATATAGCACCAACGGTCGTCAATCAGATAACTTGCGTCCACACTCTTGACTGGAATATTGCCACGCACAATCGTATACGACAGCAGTTCTTCCTCGCCATGGCGTTTGATTCCCAGAGTAACCTCGCTACCCTTGGGACCTTTGAGGCGCTTCATGGCACCATCGTTGCTGATCTTCTTACCTACATAAAGAGAGTCGTCGATAGTGACAATGCGGTCACCAGCCATGAGGCCAACCTTCTCTGCAGGGCCTCCATGAATGACATCGCTCACGTATATGGTGTCGGACTGTATCATAAACTGGATACCAATACCACTGAAACTACCTCTGAGTTCCTGATTGGACTCTTCGGCGTCTTTGGCCGGTATATAAACAGAGTGCGGATCCAGTTCTGCCAACACCTTAGGGATTGTCTTTTCCACAAGTCCATCCACATTTACAGTATCTACATATTGATTACCAATAATATGCAATATAGTAGATAGCTTATTGGTCGAGTGCACCTGCTTTTCTTGTTCTGTACAGGCGGCGAAGCTCATGCCTACAAGTAAAGCAAGTATAATTTGGAGCTTATTTATTTGAAGTTTCATTTTTCGTTAGGTAAATATTCCACGATAACGCCTGCTCTTTCCAGCAAGTCGATACCATCTGTCAGTCGATACTTTTCGCCATACACCACTCGCTTGATGCCAGCCTGAATAATCAGCTTGGCACATTCTATACAGGGCGAAGCCGTTACATACAAAGTGGCACCTTCGCTGTTGTTGTTCGAGCGAGCGATTTTCGTAATGGCATTTGCTTCAGCATGTAAAACATAAGGCTTGGTCACGTTGTTCGCATCCTCACATACATTCTCGAAACCAGCAGGAGTACCATTGTAGCCATCAGATATAATCATCTTGTCCTTTACAATCAGTGCACCCACCTTGCGGCGTTCACAATATGAGTTCTCGGCCCATATACAAGCCATACGCATATAACGCTTGTCAAAAGCCTCTTTCTTATTATCCGTCTCAGTCATATTATTTATTGAATTTTGAAAGGTCTCCAAACTGCATGAAATATTTTCTGTTTTCATTGAACAGTCTGATATAGTTGGAGTCACCCTGATAAAAGCGCACCTTGAGCAGTTCATCATACATCTGCTTGCCATACCCCATGAGCTCTTCCGGATTACCTGCTACGATTTTCCATTCCGAGAAGCTGAAGGTACGTTCCGCTCCATCTGCCTCCCAACGAGACTGCAATTTACATCCATGCGGCAGGGTCACTATAGCCAACCCATCGGTCAAAAGCGTCAGGTTATAGGCAGTCAAGTCACTATGGCTGTTATAGTCATTGATAGATGCTCCCATGTTTGGATTGTCCCAGTCGGCAGTGCTATAGAACCCAGCCAAATGCCACACCTTGCCAGTGAAGATGCCTTCGATGTCATCTTCTCTGCTGCATCCTACGGCAAGCAGGACACACAGCACGCTCAAGAGCAGACGATAAAGTTTCATGCGATGCGTATGCACTCTATTTTACTCTTTGATGATACCATCGCGCTTCATCATGGCATCAATTGTAGCGTCCTGTCCACGGAAACGACGGTAAAGAACCTTCGGGTGCTCTGAGCTACCTTTCTCCAAGATATTCTTGCGGAACGAGTTTGCTACAGCCTGGTTGTAAATGCCCAGCTTATCGAAAAGTGAGAAGGCATCAGCATCGAGCATCTCTGACCACTTGTAGCTGTAGTATCCTGCAGAATAACCTCCCGACATGATGTGTCCGAATCGTGTAGTCATATTGGTTTCGGCCACAACTGGCAACAATTGAGTAGGTGCCCACGCCTCCTGCTCATAAGCAAGCACATCGCCCTCGAACGGTGTGGTGCGTGAATACCATGCCATATCAAGCAAGCCAAAGCTGAGCTGGCGGATACACAGATACGCTGCATTGTAGTTTTGAGCACGCACGATACGTTCGATGAGTTCATCGGGGATAAGTTCGCCTGTCTCATAATGGAAGGCAAAGGTTGCCAGGAACTCCTTCTTGGGCAAGAAGTTCTCCATAATCTGCGAAGGCAACTCCACAAAATCACGATACACATTGGTGCCACCCATAGAAGGATAGTTGGTAGCAGCAAAGATGCCGTGCAGAGCATGACCAAACTCGTGCAAGAAGGTCTCCACCTCATCCTGTGTCAGCAGTGCAGGCTTGCTCTCGGTAGGCTTGGTGAAGTTCATCGTGATTGACACATGTGGACGACTGTCTACAGCGTCCTTCACATACTGCTCTTTATAATTGGTCATCCACGCACCTGAGCGCTTACCAGCTCTTGGGAAGAAATCGGTATAGATTACTGCCAAATAACTTCCGTCCTTATCGCACACATCGTAAGCCTTCACATCGGGATGGAATACAGGAATATCCTTGTTTTCCTCAAAGGTGATGCCATACAGGCGGGTAGCCAGGCCAAACACGCCCTTGGTAACATTCTCCAGCTTGAAGTAGGGACGCACCATCTCGTCATTGAGGCTATACTTCTCATTGCGCAGTTTCTCTGAGTAGAACGACCAATCCCAGGGCATAAGTTCAAAGTTCTTACCCTCGGTACGTGCTGCCATTTCCTGTACAGCCTTCACTTCCTCCTTAGCAGCGGGAAGATAAGCTGTGAGCAGTTGGTCGAGCAGTTGGTTCACATTGGCTGCATTCTCGGCCATACGATTCTCGAGTACATAGTCGGCATGACTGTTGTAGCCCAGCAATTGAGCAATGGCAAGGCGCAAGTTGGCAATTTTCTTTACGTTCTCCTCGTTGTTGTATTCATTATCCTGAACATTCTGTGTATTATAGGCCATATAGAGTTCACGACGCAGGTCTCGGTCCTCACAGTACATCATCAAGGGGCTGTAGCTCGGGGCGTGCAGGGTGAATGTCCATCCCTCCTGACCTTTCTCTTGGGCTGTCTGTGCCGCTGCTTCGAGGGCCGATTCGGGCATACCTTTCAAGCGGGCAGCATCAGTCACGTTCAGCGCATAACTGTTGGTAGCTTTCAGCATATTCTGACTGAAAGCCAATGTCGTCTTACTCAGTTCAGTAGTCAACTCACGATACTTTGCCTTATCAGCTTCACTGAGGTTGGCACCATTGCGAGCAAAACTATCATAAGTCTTCTGCAACAAGCGCTGCTGCTCGGTAGTAAGGGTTTTCTTATCAGTATTCTCATACACTGCCTTTACGCGAGCAAACAACTTCTCATTGAGGCTCACGTTATTGGAATGTTCAGTAAGGACAGGTGAGAGTTTCTGTGCCAATGCCTGCATCTCGTCAGATGTCTCTGCGCTGTTGAGATTGAAGAATACGGTCGACACACGATCGAGCATATCACCGGCAAAGTCAAGTGCCACGATGGTGTTCTCGAAAGTAGGTTCTTCCCTATTGTTTATTATGGCATCCACCTCAGCCTGATGCTGTTTGATACCTTCGAGGAAAGCGGGTTCATAGTGCTCCATCTTGATTTCGTCAAAGGGAGCTGTCTCGTGCGGAGTTGTATACTCACTGAAGAATGGGTTATCTTTCTTTTTATCCATACAAGAGGTTAGATTAAATGTTGCGCCCACTACTGCTAAAACGCCCAGAGCAAGCTTGATGTGATTAGTCTTGTTGTATTTCATATTGTATAATTTGTTTGAAATTGCAAAGATACGAAGAAACGAGCGAGAAATATGAAGTTTACTTCAATATTTTTCTCAACGAGTGCCAGTATTTTCATGGTTTACCATAAAGATACGAATAAGAGAGTGAAAAGCCAAGTTTGCTTGAGCCAACACAGAGTATTGCGTCTGTTCGATGACTGCCGGTTTATCGACACATCTTCAAATCGCCCTTAGCTGCGCTATGTCATGAAAGACGAACTCCTTACGACGCATTTCAATGAGTCCTTCCTCCTGCCATTTATTGAGTACGCACGATACATTAAGGCGAGTATCGTCAAGCAAATTGGCCAAGTCATCCATCCTCACTTTCAGCACCTTTACTCCATGCTGCGACGTACAGAGTCCGCGGACAAGATGAATGAGACGCCCCTCAAGCTGTTGAGCGTCGATGCTCCACACGTACTCGTGCTGCTGCTCAACCTTGCTGCAAAGCAGATTGAAGAAATTCATGCGAAACACCTCATACCTGTCCAGCTCGGTATAGATGTATCGCTTGTCTATAGTAAGTATTCCCACATCGCCCCGTGCGGTGTATGTCGACTTGAACGTCTGGCTTTTACCAAAAAGCGAATAGGGCTCAATGATCGTAGGATGCTCTATCACCTCCTCAATGGAAAAAGTACCACAAGGAGCTGCCGTCTCAGCTACTAGTTCGCCACTGAGCAGAAACACCAGCTTATCACACACATCACCTTGAGAAAACAGAATCTCCTTGCCGGCGTATTTTAGAAAATGAAACTTCACTTTTTCTATTACTTCAGACAGCTCCGCCTTACTAATTCCTTGAAACAGAGGCAGCTGAAGCAACGTATCGTACATCGTATATTCCATTATATTTTATATCTTTGCATGTATCACAAAGATACATATTATAAGACGCTCAAAAAGAATGCCATAATCTTATTTTTTTATTTTTAACGAAATTTTAAGGATTCCAGAGACACAGCAGATAGCTTCTACTGCCACCCAATAATGAAAAAACGCCATTTTCCACACTTTCATTCCTCGAGATTTGGCTTTTCTCTCGTCTTACATTATATTTGCAGAGAACTTCTTAAAAACAGAAACAACGTGGAAATAAAGAGTGCAGAATTCGTAATTAGCAATACCCGCCTCGACCGTTGTCCTCAAGATGGACTACCTGAATATGCTTTCATTGGTCGATCCAACGTAGGCAAGTCGAGCCTCATCAACATGCTCACCCGCAAGCCCAAGCTTGCCATGACATCAGCGACACCGGGCAAGACCATGCTCATCAACCACTTCCTCATCAACAAGGCGTGGTATCTCGTCGACCTCCCCGGATACGGATATGCCCAACGAGGAAAGAAGGCCAAGGACAAGCTCACACAAATCATCGAGAGCTATATATTAGGAAGAGAGCAAATGACCAACCTCTTCCTACTCATCGACATACGCCACGAACCATTAGCCATAGACCTTGAATTCATTGAATGGCTCGGCGAGAATGGAGTACCCTTCTCCATCGTCTTCACTAAAGCCGACAAATTGGGCACACAGCGCCAACGCGAGAACGTAGAGCGCTACCTTACCCGTCTTTCCGAGCAGTGGGAGGAACTACCGCCCCACTTCGTCACCTCATCGGAGAAGAGCATCGGACGCGACGAAATCCTAAACTACATAGAGCAAATCAACAAGAGCATGTAAACCGCCCCGACAGGATTGACCAGCCATGAAACTACGAGCTTTATTCCTCTTCTTATTATCCACCTGCTATTTTGCAGAGGGATTGATGGCCCAACCTTCCGAAAGTTCCTATGCTAAGCGCTTTGCGGATTCAGAAATGAAGCGTTTCCCTGAAGCATGGCAGCTCGATCATGGCAAAAGGCTCTTCTTCGGATATGCACAAGGTGTAGGATGCTGCGCCATGCTACGCATGTGGAAAGCGACAGGCGACGACACCTATTACCGCTACGTACACCAATGGGCCGACTCTATAATCAACGAGCAAGGCGAGATACACCTATACACACCCGAAACTTACAATATCGACTTCATCAACTCAGGCAAGGTGCTTTTCGACATCTACCACACAACAGGTGACCCCAAGTACAAGAAAGCCATGGATACACTCATCAAGCAATTGCGCAACCATCCCCGCACTCACATCGGCGGTTATTGGCACAAGCTATGCTACCCCCACCAAATGTGGCTCGATGGCATCTATATGGCTTCACCCTTCATGGCACAGTATGGCCACGAATTCAATGAGCCTGAATGGATAGACGAAGCCGTGAAGCAGATTACAATATGTCACACACATACCTTCGATGCATCTACCGGCCTCTACCACCACGCTTGGGACGAGAGCAGAAACCAGCGTTGGGCCAATAAGGAGACAGGCACTTCACCCAACTTCTGGGGTCGCAGCATCGGCTGGTGGTTCATGGCACTGGTCGACGCCCTCGACTTTATCCCCGAGAGCCATGAAGGGCGCGAGCGCATCATCGGATATATACAAGGACTCGCCGAGGCTTTGCCCAAGTACCAACGCGAGGGGCTATGGTATCAGGTGCTCGACTGCCCTGAGCGTGAAGGCAACTTCCCCGAGGCTTCAGTCACCACACAGTGCATGTATGCCTATGCCAAGGCGGTAAACAAAGGCTACCTGGACAAGAGATACCGCAAGGTGGCACTGAAGGCCTTCCAAGGACTAAAGGATAATCTACTCATTGAGAATGAAGACGGCACACTGACACTTACACGATGCTGCCAAGTAGGCGGACTGGGCGGAAACCCCTATCGTGACGGCAGCTTTGAATACTACATTGGCGAGAAGATGCGCGACAATGATGCCAAAGCCACAGGTCCCTTCATCATGGGGTGCATCGAACTGGGGCTATAACCCTACGATTCAAGCTTAGCATACCTATAGCCTAACAACAATCAAGCTACCTCATCCAAACAGATGCGGTGAACCCTTTCTCACGAGAGAGTCCACCGCCTGGCAAATAGTATTTTATAAATCAATTCTTATTGATAATTCACGAAGGCAGCCTGGTTGGGGTTGGCACCACCCACATCGAAGCGGTGAATGAGGCGGCCCTCACGATCGCAACGGTGTATCATACCCGACGACACGAACTTGGTGCCTGCAAGTCCGATGTAGAAGTCGCCATTCTTCGGGTTCACCTCCATCATATATATACTATTGGAAGTCAGCTCCTCGGTATCACCCTGCAAAAACGACTGATTGCTTACGGTAGCCGTAGCCACATCGTATGTGAAATAGGTATTTACCGTCTCATAGGTAGCCCAGTCAGTAGTCGAATTGCACAGATAGAGCGTGCCGTCATAGGCCACGGCACGTGTAGCATTGGTAATGGTGCGCACCTTGCCAGACGCCACATCGATATGCTGCACCGGGTAGTCGCAATTCCAGTTCTCGTCGTATTGGCCATTGGCAAGGAGATATACACTATCGCCAGCCACGACAAACTGCTGAGGATTCCACTCCACGGTGATGGAGGCGATAGAGTCGAAAGTTGCTACATCAATCACAGTCACCCGATTGTCGTAGCCCCATCCCGAGTTAGCCACGAGCAGCTGCCCCTTATGCAGGACAATATCTTCGGGGTTCATACCCACAGGAGCATAATCCACGACACTCAAATCCGAAGCCTTCATCTTGGCCACCTTGCCGCTATAGAGCGTGACATAGATGTAATCCCCATCGGCCGTGAGGTAGCGTGGCTGGCCCTCCTCGGCAGAAAAAGAATAACGCGCCAGCTCCTTGCCCTCAAGGTCCATCTTGGCTACATACGAAGAACCATACACCGATACATACAGGTGATTCTTGTGGTAGATGATGTCCTGTCCCGTGTCGCCCAAGTACTGGCCATTCTGTGCCAGGTAATACTCAGGAGTACAGAGCAAGCTATCAGACTTATACGCCGAGATGTCGGCATTGTTAGCACCCCACAATCCTTCGCAAAGGATAAACACATCGGGGTTAGAGACTACCGAGTCGTCCCTTTTGTAGGGATCCTCAGGTTCACAACTTGCAAGCACGAAGCCTGCCAAATAAGCGCACAATGCGCTACGATACACTTTCTTCATCTTTTTTGATTAATTGTAAGAAAGTAAAACAAAATGTGTCCCTACGCATACTTTCCTCGAATACACGCGGTTTAACTGGTTTTGCAGGTCTTCTGACTCACCCTGCACATCGGCCTTCCCAATGTCTTGTTCTCGGTTTTTTAGAGTTTAGAATTTCGAGTTTACGGTTTCTATCAACCTTCAACCATCATCCATCAACCATTATCCCAGACAGAGCATCAGTGGCAATAGATTCGATGTGCAACACAAGGGCACACAGCAGCGGGACTGTTCAGGGCTCTCACCTGATTCCCTTTTCATCCGTAGCCCACAAACGGGGCATCCAGAACAAAACTGAGGGCAAAGATACTACAAGCCGAGCGGAGAACAAAATAATTTCAATCATTTTTATCCCGCCGACTCCTTATCCCTATGCCAGCCCCCCAGACACCCCCTTGGCAAAAACGCCATTTCCACAACAATCCGCATTGATTATCAGCAAATAGTCCCATATAATGATTTGCATTTACCCCTTGGCAATGGCGCAGCGAGTGAGAGCATTGATAAGCTTGCTTAATCATTGCCGAGCAAGCAAGCCATCTTGAAGCGAAGCTTTATAATGGCGCAGCGAAGCTCCGACGCGAAATGAGCGTCGGTTGCGACGACTGAAGCTTTAGCTTCACAAAGGAGTTTCAAGCTCGCTTAGTCATTGCCGAGCGAGCAAGCCATCTTGAAGCGACTTAACTATCTTAAAGAACTGTCGCCCTTTAAGGGGGCCAACGCGAGATAAGCGTTGGTTGCGACGGCGGAAGCTTTAGCTTCCCAAAGGAGTCCCCGAAGGGGCAATAGAGCGTAGTGTTACGGAGCGAAACGAAGGGGGTGAGATGATAAAAACAAAAAGAATATGCAAATAGGAGACAAAGTGCGCTTCCTCTTCGAGACAGGAGGCGGCATCGTAAAAGGATTTCAAGGTAAGGATATCGTACTCGTAGAGGACGAAAACGGATTCAGCATCCCTATGCTCATCCGCGAGTGCGTAGTGATTGATACCAATGAGTATAACTTCGAGAAGAAGACGGTGGCTCCCAAGAAAGAAGAGCCTAAGAAGCCTGCTAAAACAACGGTAACCCCGCTTCGGGATGAAGAGGATGACTTTGAGCCAGAAGTGACCTATCGCCCCATGGAGCGCCGCGAAGGCGAGAAACTCAACGTTGCCCTTGCCTTTGTGCCCGTCGACATCAAGCAGATCAGCACCACCATCTTTGAGGCATACCTGGTGAACGATAGCAACTACTACCTTTCATATCTCTATGCTTCGCCCACGGCTGGAGGGATGAAGTTGCGTGCACAGGGCATCATAGAACCTAACACCAAACTCTTTATCGAGGAGTTTGGCCGCGAGCAACTTAATGAGTTGGAGCGTGTGAACCTTCAGCTCATAGCCTTCAAGGAGGAGAAGAACTATATGAAGAAGCCTGCGGTAGATGTAGAGCTGCGCATCGATACGGTGAAGTTCTACAAGCTGCATACCTTCAATACAGATAGTCCCTTCTTTGACGAACCGGCTTTGGTGTACGAAATCGTGCGCGACGATCGCCCCGTACGCCAAGTGTACGTGGAAGCCGACGACTTGAAAGAGGCTTTGCTACAGAAAAAGAAGGAGGATAGCCGCCCCCGTCATACGCCCCAGCCAGCTCGCAAGCAGAAGGCCGACAATACCATAGAGGTGGATCTCCATATCCACGAATTGCTCGACAATACCAATGGCATGACGAGTGGCGATATGCTTAATTACCAGCTTGATGTGTTTCGCAGGACGATGGACGAGTATCGTGGCAAGAAAAACCAGCGTCTGGTATTCATTCACGGCAAGGGCGAGGGTGTGCTGCGTAACGCATTGCTCAAGGAGTTGAAGAGCAAGTACGGCTCCTGCCTCAGTCAAGACGCCTCGTTCCGCGAATATGGCTTCGGCGCCTTGCTGGTAATTATTAAATAAATTATCGCTCGGTAGCTACTGGCACGATGTGTTATTCGGCCGTTTTTGTCAAAGCAAATATACTGACACGTACATTCGGTACTGTCAGTATGGCCGATACGCAAGCGTGTAGCGTGGCACCTGTGGTTGCTACATCGTCGACGATAAGGATGTGTTTGCCGCTCAAGGCGGTAGCGTCGGTTATTTGAAAGATATCTTCGGTGTTCTTCCATCGCTCCATTCGGCTTTTGTGGGTTTGCGTGTCGGTGTCTACGGCACGTTTTATGCAGCGAGTATGTACGTCGACTCCGATGATTTGGCCGATGCCGCGTGCTATATAGTCACATTGGTTGTAGCCGCGCTTGCGTTGTTTCTTCTTTGATAGAGGGACGGGGACGATGAGGTCTATGCCCTTAAAGAATTCGCTGGTTTGTAGCTCTGTAGCAGCCAGACGCCCCAAATAAGTGCCCACTTCGGGGTGGTCGTAGTATTTTAGATGATGGATGAGGTTGCTGTACCGCCCTTCTTTATAGTAATAGAAGTGTGCCGTGGTGGCCATAACCTCAGGCCACTCCATGAAGTGTTGCATCAGCAGATTGTCGGGAATGCGTTCGTAGTGGGTGCGTGGCAATTCCATGAGGCAACTCACACAGAGGTGTTGCTCGCTGTGGGTAAGGCGGCGTCGGCACACCTTGCAGTAGCGTGGAAAAAGCAGTTCTTTGAGGTCGTCAATCCATTTCATGTTTTTTTTACAACGTCATATGAAGGAGTTATGTCTGCAACTCCCCCTCTGTTTATAGAGGGGGTGGCGCGAAGCGACGGGGGAGTTCCAAGCGAAGCGCGGAGAATGCTTTTCCCTATTTGAGGAACTACGCGCTGCGCTTGTAACTCCCTCCGCTTCACTTTGTTCCGCTCGTCCCTCTATAAACAGAGGGATAGTTATGTGACTATGCCGAATCTGTAAAGTTATCATTATGTAATGGTCAGTCCCAATAGTCATCGTCAACGTTAAGGCACTCCCGTATGGCGGCAAATTCAAAGCCTCGCCCTGTAGCAAAACGGATGAGCTTGCCGTTTATCTCATACTCGCTTGCCCCTCGTGTGCTTCTGCGCTTGGCCTTGATGAGGTCGCGTAGAATTTCTTGATACTCCTCCTCGTCAATAGCTTCCATGGCCGACTTTATCGTCTCATTGTCAATGCCCTTCATTCGCAGCCCTTGGGCAATCTTGATGCGCCCCCACTTGTTGAAACGATATTTGTCTTTCACGTAGGCCTCGGCATAGCGGCGGTCATCTACGTATTTCTCTTCCACAAGGTGGCGCAGGATACGGGTGCGCTCCTCCTCGGTGAGGTCGTAGCGGCTCAGTTTGGCCTCTATATCGCTCAGGCACTGCTCGCTTACCGAGCATTTCGCAGCCAGTTTATATAGTATCTCGTCTGTAGTCATAACTCACAACTCCTAACTCTTATCATCCTCTCATTTCCATAAATATCTTTCCGAAGCTCCACATCCTGATAGCCGTATGCTTCGAATAGGGCCACGGTCTCTTTTCCCAATGCTTGATTGATTTCCACATAGATATACCCACCGGGGCGCAGCGCCTTCGTTTGTCCTAATTCGGCAATGGCACGATAGAAGCGTAGCGCATCGTCGTCGGGCACAAAAAGAGCGGTGGCTGGCTCCCATTCTGTGACTTGAGTGCTCATGTCTGTCGCCTCGCTTTGCCGGATGTAGGGAGGGTTGCTCACCAGTATGTCATAGGAGTGGGGAAGGGGAGTGTTGAGGTCGAGCATGTCGTGTGCAAAAAAGGATACGGCCGCCTCGTTTGTTCGCGCGTTTTCTTTGGCTACGGTCAATGCCTCGGTTGATATGTCACAAGCCTCTATTTCGGCTTGTGGAAGTCGCTTGCTCAGTGCGATGGCGATGCAGCCACTGCCGGTGCCAAGATCCAGTATGCGTGGCTGTTGCGTGGCATGATCGCTAGCAATCCAATCTGCCAATTCAGCCGTCTCGGGACGTGGAATGAGTACCGATGGGTTTACCGTAAACTCCATTCCGCAAAATGGGGCTTTTCCTTCGATATATTGCAGTGGCTCGCCTTGCTGGAGGCGGTCGATGATGCCCTGTAGCAGTGTCTCCTGTTCGGCGGACAGTGTTACCACTTCCTTGAGATAATAGGTCGCTGTACCTATGCCCAGCATGTCGCAACAAATAGTGCGGATGATGGCCGTAAGTTCGTTCCTTTCATAGGTGGCCGAGAGAGCTGTCTGCAGTTTGTCAATCAGTCGTTTCACGCGTTTTTGCCGTTTAGGTTTTGCAATTCTTTACAAAAGTAATCAAAACTTTTCTTTGGTTGCTCTTATAATAGTTGATTTCTGCCGATTTTTGGGATAATTATTGTGTGGATTGCAATTTTTGCCATACTTTTGTACGATAAATATTGTGTATTAACGCTAATGCCAGAATAGAAACATGGACGAAAGAATGCTTAGCATCGCTTCGCACTTCGCAATCGAAGGCGAAATCGAAATCATCAAGCCCCTTGGTGAAGGTTTTATCAACGATACTTTTATCGTTAAGACCGTAGGTGACACTCCCAACTACATCCTCCAGCGTAAGAATCACGCTATCTTCCCCGATGTGCCCGCTATGATGGACAACATCTCTAAGGTGACCGCTCACTTGAAGGAGAAGATTGCTGCTGCCGGTGGCGATCCTCGTCGTGAGGCACTGACCGTGACTCCTACCGTTGACGGCAAGCTCTATTGGCAAGACAATGAGGGTAACTACTGGGCAGTGTGTGAGTTTATCGAAGGTTCTGTGACCTATGACCGTGCCGACACTCCCGAACTCGCTTACAAGGGTGGTCAGGGTATCGGACGTTTCCAGGCTCAGTTGGCCGACTTTACAGAGCCTTTGGCCGAGACCATCAAGGGATTCCACAATATCCGCTGGCGTTTCCAGCAGTGGGACGAGACCATTGCAAAGGATCCTATGGGTCGTGTAGCTGAACTGAAGGAGGAAATCTCTTGGATTGAGAGCCGTCGCGAGCAGATGCTCGACTTCTGGAAGATGGTAGAGGAGGGCGTGCTCCCCATGCGAGTGACCCACAACGATACCAAGCTCAGCAATATCCTCTTCAATCAGAATGGCGACGTGCTCTGCGTTATCGACCTCGATACCTGCATGAGCAGCACTTCGCTCAACGACGTGGGTGATGCACTCCGTTCATACACCAATACTGGTGCCGAGGACGATCAGGACCTCAACCGCGTATCGATGGATATCAACATGTTTGAGGGCTACATCAAGGGTTACCTCTCAGAGCGCAAGGCCTCAATGACTCAGAGCGAGATTGACTGGCTGGCCTTCTCGGGTATCTATATCACCTACGAGCAGGTGCTCCGCTTCCTCATGGACTACATCGATGGCGACAACTACTACAAGGTACGCTACGATGGCCA
Organism: uncultured Bacteroidales bacterium; assembly: GCA_947367415.1. Classification (GTDB taxonomy): domain Bacteria; phylum Bacteroidota; class Bacteroidia; order Bacteroidales; family Bacteroidaceae; genus UBA1189. Next base: position 1,969 of record CANBEE010000015.1, on the reverse strand, counting down.
CAACCTCGTGCGCACTCATGCTCAGTACAAGCTCCTCACCAGCATGGAAGAGCAGTATGAGCGTATGCAACAGATTGTGCGTGAGGCTGTAAAGTGATTAAGGAGTCGCATTTCAAACTGTCCCTCTGTTTATAGAGGGACGAGCGGAACGTTAGTGAAGCGGAGGGAGTTCCAAGCGTAGCGCGGAGCAACATCCATAAAAAACAACTCCGCACTTCGTTTGGAACGCCCCCGCCTCTTCGAGGCACCCCCTCTATAAACAGAGGGGGAGTTAAGAAAGCGAATTAGAAAAAGCATTAACCAAAATAAGTATAAATTATGACTCAGAAACAAAACAAGACAGGCATTGCACTCGCGATATGCGGTCTGTTCTTCTTCGCCATCGGCTTTGCCTTGGGTATCAACGGTTTCTTGACCCCTGTGCTCAAAGGCGCATTGGATATCACTCCTGTGGTGGCCAACCTCCTGATTGCGTTTAACTTCGTTCCCTTCTTGCTTTTCGGCTATCCTGCCACTGTATGTATCAGCAAGATTGGCTACAAGGCTACGATGGCCGTATCGTTTGCGCTGTTTGCCATCGCTTTTGCGTTGTTCATCCCTGCTGCCAAGAACGAGTCTTTGGCATTCTTCCTCACCGCTTGCTTCATCAGTGGTGCTGCCAATGCCGTATTGCAGGCTTGTGTGAATCCCTACATCACCATCCTTGGCCCGCTCGAGAGTGCTGCTAAGCGTACCTCTATCATGGGTATCTGCAACAAGTTGGCATGGCCTACCACTACCGTATTCATGACTTTGGTAATCGGTAAGTCTATCGACCAGATTCAGATGGGCGACCTCTTCTTGCCCTTCTATATTATTATAGGTATATTCGTGCTGCTCGGCATCATTGCCCTGCTCGCTCCGCTGCCCGAGGTGAAGGCAGCCGGTGAGGATGAGGACGATGCTGCTGCATGCCCCTATGCTGAGGGTAAGACCTCTATCATGCAGTTCCCCCACCTGCTGCTCGGTTGCTTGACACTCTTCTTCTACGTTGGTGTTGAGACTATTTCGTTGGCTACCGTGGCCGACTATGCTACCAGCTTGAAGAACGAGGGCGTTGTGCTCGGTGCTTCAGCCGAGTTGCTCGGTTACATCCCCTCGGTAGGTATGGTGCTCGGCTATATCTGTGGTATCCTCTTCATTCCCAAGTACCTCAGTCAGGACAAGGCAATGCGCATCTGTGCATGGATTGCTTTGGTAGGCTCTGTACTCGTAGCTGTACTCCCCGGTGAGTATTCTATCTACTGCATCCTGTTGATGGCTCTTGGTTGCTCACTCATGTGGCCGGCTCTTTGGCCCTTGGCAATGGCTGACCTCGGCAAGTTTACCAAGAAGGGTTCGGCACTCCTCACCATGGCGATGGCTGGTGGTGCTGTGATGCCCCTTGTGCGTGCTTGGGTAGAAGGCATGACTGGCTCATTCCAAATGAGTTATTGGGTATGTGTACCTTGCTTCCTTGTTATCTTGCTCTACGGAAGCAGTTGGTATAAGATTCGCAAGTAGAAGAAGGTATAAGGCCGTGAATCTGAAAACTAGACTTTGCAGATTTTTAGATTCACTGCTTTGCAGTTAATAAACGAATACTTTTTTTAGCTGAATAAAAGTTTATTAATAAGAAAAAACGTTACAGAGTTTGTTTCTTTTATAATCTTTGTAACGAGAGAATGCAAGCTAGCTTCTCGCACAAGGCGAGTGCAAGCATTGCGCGAGTGAAAAACACATTAAGAATCATTAAAAAGAGAAAAACAAAAACAAAGTATTAACAAATTAAAGTTCTAAAGAAAAATGAAGAAAAATCTACGTTTGTTGTGCTTGGGCCTTGCAGCCGCTACTTTTACAGCAGGCTTTGCCCAAGTGGAAAATGTGACTTCGAAGCTCAAGAATGCCGATATGGAACAAGGCATCAAGGGATGGAATGTAGATGGTGAGT
>CANBEE010000014.1 GCA_947367415.1 uncultured Bacteroidales bacterium | reverse complement strand
CTTCTCGGCCTATGCTCGTAACTTCCTCGGTGGTATGCAGCGTCCCGATGTCGATAAAGTGACCGGTCTTTCTCCCGTCATCTCCATCGAGCAGAAGACTACCAACAAGAATCCTCGTTCTACCGTAGGAACCATTACCGAGGTGTACGATTATCTGCGTCTGCTCTTTGCTCGAGCTGGTGAAGCCTATTCTTATGCTTCAGGTGAAAAGATGGTCAAGTATACCGAGGATCAGATTATTGATCTTATATTGAAAGATTATAAGAGTAGGCCTATCTTCATTCTCGCTCCGCTTGTCAAAGCCCGTAAGGGACACTACCGTGAACTCTTCGAGCAGGTGCGCCGCAAGGGATTCCTCTATGTGCGTGTCGATGGTGAGGTGCGCGAGGTTATGCACGGTATGCGTCTCGACCGCTACAAGAACCATGATATCGAGGTTGTTGTCGATAAGCTCAAGGTTGATGATAAGGATGACAAACGTCTGCGTGAAAGCGTGGCGAATGCCATGACTCAGGGCGAAGGGCTCATCATGATTATGGATAAGGACAGTGGGGAGGTGCGCCATTACAGTAAACGTCTGATGTGTCCTGTTACCGGCCTTTCGTATAAGGAGCCGGCTCCACATAACTTTTCGTTTAATTCACCTCAGGGTGCTTGTCCCAAGTGTAAGGGCCTCGGCCAGGTGACGCAGCTCGATATCGATAAACTTATTCCCGACAAGAGTATTTCCATACATAAAGGTGCCATTGTACCTTTAGGAAGCTATAAGAACACCCTCATCTTTCGCACTATTGAGGCCTTGCTCGCCCGTTATGAATATACGCTCAAGACTCCTGTTGAAGAGATTGACGAGAGTGTGCTTGAAGAAATATTCTACGGCTGTCCCGAGCGTATCAAGGTGAAGACTACCATTCTCGAAGAGTCCGACATGTTCATCTCTTATGATGGACTCGTGAAATACTTCCTCAGTGAACATGATGTAGAGCCCACGGCAGCACAGCAGAAATGGATTGATCAGTTCTCTGCTACCACCGTATGCCCTGCATGTCATGGCACTCGCCTCAATCGTGAGGCTCTGCACTACCGCATCCTCGATAAGAATATCCATGAGCTCGCCTCTATGGATATCAGCGACCTTTATGAGTGGACTTCTACTGCTGTTACTCGCCTTGAAGGTAACCAACAGAAGATTGCAGTAGAGATACTCAAGGAAATCAATACTCGTTTACGCTTCCTTCTCGACGTAGGACTCGATTACCTGTCGTTATCACGCTCCTCGATGACCCTTTCGGGCGGAGAGAGCCAGCGCATACGTCTTGCTACGCAGATTGGCTCACAGCTTGTCAATGTGCTCTATATCCTTGACGAACCTAGTATTGGCTTGCACCAGCGCGACAATCAGCGTCTCATTGACTCGCTCAAGTCGCTTCGCGATATAGGCAACACCGTTATTGTTGTCGAGCACGATAAGGACATGATGCTAGCTGCCGACCACGTCATCGACCTTGGTCCTTATGCCGGTCGTCGTGGCGGTGAGGTCGTCTTCATGGGCACCCCAGATGAGATGTTGCGTACCCACACCCTCACCTCGCAGTATCTCAATGGTGAAATGAAGATTGAGGTTCCCACTGAGCGTCGCAAGGGTAACGGCCATGTACTACGTCTCATTGGAGCGACTGGTAATAACCTCAAGGGTGTCGACGTGGACTTCCCCTTGGGCACCCTCATTTGCGTTACCGGCGTCAGTGGATCGGGCAAGTCGTCGCTTATCAATGACACCTTGCAGCCTATTCTCTCTAAGCACTTCTATCGTTCTTTGCGCGAGCCGCTTCCCTACAAGGCTATCGAAGGCCTCGAACATATTGACAAGGTGGTCAATGTCGATCAGTCACCTCTGGGACGTACTCCGCGCTCCAATCCTGCCACTTATACTGGTGTCTTTGGTGATATCCGCAACCTGTTCGTCAGTCTTCCTGAAGCCAAGATTCGCGGTTACAAGCCTGGTCGCTTCTCTTTTAATGTTAGTGGGGGACGTTGTGAAGCATGCGGAGGCAATGGTTATAAGAATGTCGAGATGAACTTCCTGCCCAATGTGCTCATTCCCTGCGAGGTATGCCAAGGTAAACGCTATAATCACGAGACTCTTGAGGTACGCTTCAAGGGAAAGAGTATCGCTGATGTTCTTGATATGACCATCAACCGCGCTGTAGAGTTCTTCGAGAATGTACCTGCTATCCTCAGTAAGATTAAAGTATTGCAAGATGTGGGTCTTGGTTACATTAAGTTGGGTCAGCCCTCTACAACGCTCTCAGGAGGTGAGAGCCAGCGTGTTAAGCTTGCCACAGAACTCTCGAAACGCGACACTGGCAACACTCTCTATATCCTGGACGAGCCTACTACCGGACTCCACTTTGAGGATATCCGTGTACTGATGAACGTGCTGCAACGCCTTGTCGACAAGGGTAACACCGTCATTGTTATTGAGCATAACCTCGACGTCATCAAAATGGCAGATTACCTCGTTGATATGGGACCAGAGGGAGGCCGTGGCGGTGGCCGTCTGCTCATGACTGGTACTCCTGAAGAGGTTGCTCAATGCCCTGAGAGTTATACCGCACGTTACCTCAAGGAATACTTGGATTGACGGACTTATTCTTTATTTTATCGTATATTTTTGGAATGCACAACGATATAAGCAACGAACTTAACGAAAGCCAATTGGCTGCTGTGATGTATAATGATGGACCTTCGCTGGTCATTGCAGGTGCAGGGTCGGGAAAGACACGTGTGCTTACATACAAGGTAGCACACCTCATGGAACAGGGATTGGAGCCTTGGCGCATACTTGCCCTTACATTTACAAACAAGGCAGCACGCGAGATGCGCGAACGTATAGGTAAACGAGTGGGGGAGCATCGTGCTCGCTATTTGTGGATGGGTACGTTTCACAGCATGTTTCTGCGTATATTGCGTACTGAGGCCGAGCAAATTGGATTCCCGCCAAACTTTACTATTTATGACCAGACAGACTCGAAAAGCCTACTCAAGAGTATCATTAAGGAGATGCAGCTCGATGATAAGGTGTACAAACCCAATGTGATTCAGTGCCGTATCTCGAATGCCAAGAATCAATTGATGACGGCGCAAATGTACGCTGCTGATGCTATGGCGGTGGCTGATGACCGTTCGGCCAAGGTGCCTCAGACACGAGAAATATATCTGCGTTATCAGGAGCGATGCCGTCAGGCTGGCGCGATGGACTTTGACGATATTTTGCTTTATACGTATTTGCTGTTCAAACAGTATCCTGAGGTATTGGAACGTTATGCCACCCAGTTTGCATACGTTCTTGTTGATGAGTATCAAGACACGAACTACGCGCAGCATTGTATCGTTTGGCAACTCACACAGACACGCCAACGGGTCTGTGTGGTGGGTGATGATGCACAGAGTATCTACTCGTTCCGTGGAGCGAACATTGATAACATCTTGGGGTTTACACGTCAGTATAGCGATGCACGAGTGTTCAAACTGGAGGAGAACTACCGCTCTACGCAAATGATTGTAGGAGCGGCAAACAGTCTTATCGACAAGAATCGTGAGCAGATACATAAGGAGGTTTATTCACGTCAGGAAGTGGGGGAACCGCTTCGTGTGATTGAGGCATACTCTGATGTAGAGGAGGGCGAGATGGTAGCACGTCGCATACTGACACTCAAGCATCGCGAGAATTTGGGAAACGACAGCTTTGCTATTTTATATCGTACCAATGCACAGTCGCGTGTGTTCGAGGAGGTGTTGCGCAAAAATGGTATTCCATATCGCATATATGGAGGCCTTTCTTTTTATCAACGCAAGGAGGTGAAGGATGTGATAGCATACTTTCGTATGGCTGTGAATCCGCACGATGAGGAGGCTTTCAAGCGCATTATCAATTATCCGGCACGTGGCATTGGTGACACCACGGTGGGGAAAATTCTGTCTGCAGCATCCGACCATGGGGTGAGCCTGTGGGCCGTAATTGGTGCCCCTACTGCGTATGATCTCTCTGTAAATAAAGGTACGATAACCAAGCTTACAAATTTCTACAATCTCGTGAACCGCTTTATAGAGAAAGTGGATAAGGTCGATGCCTACGAACTAGGCCGCATGGTGGTACAGGAGGCGGGCATTATGACCGACCTTATGCAGGATACTACGGTAGAGGGTCGAAGCCGTTTGGAGAATGTGCAGGAGCTGATGGATGGTATGCACGACTTTGTACGCTCACGTCAGGAAGAGGGCGAGGAGGCTATTGGCCTTCCCGATTTCCTCAGCGATGTGGCGCTGCTCACCGATCAGGATAGCGATGATGACGACACCGATAAGGTGACCCTCATGACTGTGCATGCAGCCAAGGGACTGGAGTTTGATACGGTATTCATCGTCGGTATGGAGGAGCAACTATTTCCTTCTTTGATGGCTTACGATAGTGCTCGACAGATGGAGGAGGAGCGCCGTCTGCTCTATGTGGCTGTTACGCGTGCCGAGAAGCGCTGCTTCCTCTCCTATGCCAAGAGCCGTTTCCGCTACGGCAAGGTGGAGTATGGCATGCCCAGTAGGTTCCTGAAGGATATCGATGCCGGGTATATGGAACTCCCGAAGGCACAGAAGACATTTATGGACTCTCCGTTCAGGGATAGTTCTCCATCATCGCGCAATATATGGGGTGTATCGGACAAACCGAGGTTTGTTAGCGAGCGTACTACACAGAGTACTCAGAATAGTAGAGGGTATCAAAGTGCTCATACTCCTCAGAAAATGAGTGTTATAGAGACTGTGCCCACGTCCCGTCGTTTAGTGTCTACTAACGCTGGTGGAGGGGCTGCACGTGTAGCGCAACTTTCGCCCGGGCAGCATATCGAACACGAACGTTTCGGGGTAGGCGAAGTAATCAAGGTGGAGGGAACTGGTGAGAACACAAAAGCACTTATCCGTTTCGAGAATGCTGGCGAGAAACAACTGCTCCTAAAGTTTGCTCGTTTCAGGGTGTTGGGGTAGCTAACCGGTAGGCTCAGCATGAAAAAGAGAATCGTCTTGCATACAGAATATGTAGCAAGACGATTCTCTTTATGTATAGTGTTATATTATCCTTTCAGCTTGGTTGCCATAGCGGCTGCAGCACGGCGTCCGTCACCCATAGCGAGGATTACGGTAGCACCTCCGCGTACAATGTCGCCACCGGCATAGATGGTGGGGATGTTTGACTGCATGTCGTCGTTCACGGCGATGGTGTTCTTACGACCGAGTTCGAGACCCTTCACTGAGGTGGGCACGATGGGGTTGGGGCTCACACCTACGGCTACGATAGCCATGTCGATATCGATAGTCTCAGTAGCACCGGGAATAGCCACAGGGCTACGGCGACCACTGGCGTCAGGCTCACCAAGCTCCATCTTCTGCAGTACTACCTGCTTCACGCGACCCTTTTCGTCGGCGATATACTCGATGGGGTTGTGCAGGGTGAGGAACTCTACGCCCTCCTCCTTGGCATGCTTCACCTCCTCGAGACGGGCAGGCATCTCCTCTTCGCTACGGCGATAGATGATCATGGCACGCTCGGCACCGAGACGCAGGGCGGTGCGCACAGAGTCCATAGCGGTGTTACCACCACCGATAACGGCTACGCGCTTACCGAAGATGACGGGAGTGTCGGTCTCGGGATTCGAAGCATCCATGAGGTTTACGCGGGTGAGGTATTCGTTCGATGAGAAGATACCTGTGCTGTTCTCACCGGGGATGTTCATGAAGTTGGGAAGGCCGGCACCTGAAGCGATGAAGATGCCCTTGTAGCCCTCGGCCTCGAGCTGCTCTACGGTGATGGTCTTACCGATGATGCAATCCTTCTCGAAGTGTACGCCCATCTGGCGCAGTCCCTCAATCTCTACATCCACGATGTGGTTGGGCAAGCGGAACTCGGGGATACCATATTTCAATACTCCACCAATCTCGTGCAATGCCTCGAAGACGGTAACGTCGAAGCCTTGCTTAGCCATGTCGCCAGCGAAGGAGAGGCCTGCAGGACCTGAGCCTACTACAGCCACCTTGATACCGTTGGCAGGAGCTACGACGGGCTTGGCAGCCTTGCCGCTCTCGCGCTCATAGTCGGCAGCGAAGCGCTCGAGGTAACCGATAGCCACAGGCTTGTGACCCATCTTGAGGTGCATACAGCGGCTCTCACACTGCTTCTCCTGTGGACATACGCGGCCACACACGGCGGGTAGGGCAGAGGTGAGCTTGAGCACGCGGGCAGCTTCGAGAATCTCGCCACGCTCGATATTCTTTACAAATGAGGGGATATTGATGCCTACGGGGCAACCCTCCATACAGGTGGGGTTGGCACAGTCGAGACAACGCTTGGCCTCGGTGAGAGCCTGCTCCATGGTGAGGCCCTGGTTTACCTCTTCGCGCAACTGGTGGCGACGGTAGTCGGGGGCGAGCTCGGGCATCACGCAGCGCTCTATCTGTGTGCGCTCCTTGGCCTTTATGCTCTTGCGCAGCTCCTCGCGCCACTCGCTGTTGCGGTCGATGTCGACGGGAGTAGTTGCAGAGTTCTCTGAGCACTCTGAGTTTTCTGAGCACTCCGAGTTCTCAGAGAGTACAGGATGTGTATGTTCGGGCTTCTCCATCTCGGTAACCTCGATGTCCTTGAAGGCACCCATGCGCTTGAGCATCTCGTCGAAGTCCACTTGGTGGCCATCAAACTCGGGGCCGTCGACACATACAAACTTGGTCTTGCCGCCTACGGTGATACGGCATGCACCGCACATACCTGTACCGTCTACCATGATGGTGTTGAGCGATACGTCTGTGGGGATTTCATATTTCTTGGTGAGGAGGCATACGAACTTCATCATGATGGCGGGGCCGATGGCGAAGCACTTGTCCACCTTCTCGCGCTGGATGATGCTCTCGATACCTTCGGTCACGAGACCCTTGGTGCCGTATGAGCCGTCGTCGGTCATGATGACTACCTCGTCAGAGCTTTGGCGCACCTCCTCCTCTAATATAATAAGGTCTTTGGAGCGGCCTGCCAGCACGGAGATGACGCGGTTGCCTGCAGCCTTCAGCGCCTGTATGATGGGGAGCATGGGAGCTACACCTACGCCACCACCGGCACACACTACCGTGCCGAAATTATCGATGTGGGTGGCCTGGCCTAGAGGACCTACGATATCGGCAATCTGGTCGCCTACGTTGAGGTCGCAGATTTGTGTAGATGAATGGCCTACCTTCTGGATAACCAAGGTGATGGTGCCCTTCTCAATGTCGGCACCAGCAATGGTGAGGGGTACGCGCTCACCCTTCTCGCCGAGGCGTACTATAACGAAGTGACCCGCCTTGCGTGAACGTGCAATGAGCGGAGCGGTAATCTCTAGTTTGAAAACCTTCTCAGAAAACTGTTGTTTGCTTACTACGGTATACATAGTGGTCTGTATTTGTTATTTTGTATCTAATTTTCGTTCGTTTGATGACATTTTATTATCAATAGGGCACAAAGGTAAGCAATTCTTTTTAGAATAGTGGTTGTTAGTACCTTTTTTGTGCATAATAATATTCGCTTATATGTTGCCTATGTCTACTTTGCATCGAAGAATGCCGTTACCAGTTCGGCCACCTTTCGGGTCTTCTTGCTCAGGCAGTGATTCTCGTCCTCCACGACTATCAGTTCGGCTGCCTCGCCGTAGGTCTTCTTGAAGTCCTCGCTGCACCACATCGGCACCAGTCGGTCGTTGCCGCCGTGGATGATTCTCACAGGCCCTTGGTATGGCTTGGTTGTACCGTAGATGTCGAGCTGCTGTGTGCTCAGCAGATACTCGCGCCCCAACTTTATCAGTTTGAAACAGCGCACATATTCGGGTGGGTCGGCAGGGTTGAACTGGGCGTCGAAGAGTCGGCCATTGCGGCAAGCATTCTTAAGCACCGATGCCGGAGCCAGCAGGCGATGCATCCGCGCACCGGCTTATTGCCTATCCATACCTATTCGTTCTCTATGCCCTCGGTAGCCAACTGGCGGGCCACCTCTGCCAGTGCCGTGGCTGTGTTCCCCTGTTGACGGGGACTATCGTTGATAAGTAATACTTTCATATCTTTTTCTTGAGTTTTATATTGGCGAGATCCCTCTCTTCGCTCGGGATGACACTGTCGTGGAAATATCCATTGCAATCGGGTTAGGGGTCTCTTTTCATTATTCCAGCGCATAGTCCAGCCGCATCACCTTCACCGGTTGCTCATCGCCCCGGTAGAGATGGCTCAGCCAGTTCACCTCGCCCGTGTCGCGGAATCCGCATTTCTCCATCACGCGCCCTGAGGCGGGGTTGTCCACGAAGAAGTCGCTCCATAGCGTCACGTATCCCTTCGTGTTGAAGCAGTAGTCCACCATCCTGCGTAACGCCTCGGTGCACAATCCCCGGTTCCAGTAGGACTTGGCTATCCAGTAACCCAGTTCGGCATCCATCTCGCCTATCCCGATATTGCTCTCCTCGTGAGGGTAGTAGCCGATGCATCCGATCAGTTCGCCCGTCTCCTTCAGCTCTATCGCCCAGGTATGGTCATTGGCAAACACCGCCTTGATGACCTCGCGGCTCTCCTCTACCGACTGATGGGGAGGCCAGCCCGCCCGAGGACCCACGTCAGGGTCAGAGGCATGCTTGAAGAGCATCTCCGCATCTTCCTCTACCCAAGGGCGGAAGCGTAGCCTTGCGGTCTCTTCGGGGTTCCTGCCGTGTGTCCTGTCGTTTTCTTGCATATATCTTTTCTGTGTGGTTATTTTAGCTTCTTGCCTTCGACAAACGCATTGCCAACGCGCTCGCCCAGCACCACATAGCCATGGTGTACGGGTTCGTAGGTGATGAGTTGCATCTTCTCCACATCGGGCTTGCCGTCGGCAGCTAAGTAACGCTCGTCCACGAGGATGTTGACAATCTCTGCCACGATGTTGTATCCGTCGGCCGTCTCGTCAATCTTGCGCAGTATGCGGCACTCCAGTGTTATGGGGAAGTCGGTGAACACCGGTGCATTCACGTTGTCCGCCTTCACGGCCGTCCACCCCGTCTTTTGTATCTTCAGAGGGTCGTCCTTGGCACTTACGATACCCACGAAGTCGGCTGCCACCATCGTCCCCTTTGTGGCAAAGGCCACGGTAAACTCTCCGCATCGGCCTAGGTTGTCCGTAGTAGCATGCGAGCCCATGGAAATCATAATCTCCTTGCTGTCCCACTGTCCGCCCCATGCCGCATTCATTGCGTTGGGAGTGCCGTCGCTGTTGTATGTGCCGATAATCAGCACCGGTTGTGGGAGTACCCACGCCCTCTGTCCGAAACTTTTCATGCTATATACTTTGGTCTATATTCTTATTTACCTAATTCTTTCTTCTCGTACCAAGCCTTGAGCACATGCCAAGCTTTCTTCTTCTCGCCATCGTCCGAGAGCAGGCCCTTGCGGTTGTAGTAGTCCTGTATGCCGGGGAGCACGCGGCGAGGTGAGCGGAAGTCCTTGAGTATCCATGGGGTGGTACCTGCCAGTCCGTCTATCTTGTCGAGCATGGAGAGGTTCTCACGGTAGAGGTTTTCCTGAAACTCCTCGGTCCAGCGCTGGTTCTTCTCACCATGCAGACCATACTTGGCGCCACCGCCAAACTCGCTCACGATGACGGGCTTGTCATACGGTATCTCCCAAGTCATCTTGGCGGCATCGTTGACGTCACGGTACCAGCCGATGTATTGGTTGAACGATACTACATCGACGTACTCGTGCATATTGTCGCGCAGGCGGTTGTGGTAGTTCGAGGCCGAGCCTACCTCCATGGCCATGGAGATGAGGCGGGTGTCGTCGAGGCTGCGGGCGTGCTGTGCTAGGCGACCGAGAAACTGATCGCGCTCGGCAGAGTGGGGAGTCTCATTGGCGATAGACCAGATGATTACGTTGGCGCGGTTTTGGTCGCGGCTGATCATGTCGGTGAGCTGGTGCTCGGCATTCTGGTAGGTTTGCGGGTTGGTCCATGCGATGGTCCAGTATACGGGTATCTCTGACCATACCAGGATGCCCATGCGTTCGGCCTCGCGAATGGTGTATTCGTTGTGCGGGTAGTGTGCCAGGCGCACGAAGTTGCATCCCAACTCCTTGGCCCAGGTGAGCAGGGTGTGGGCATCAGCGGTAGAGTTGGCACGTCCGCCACCATATGGTTTCTCTTCGTGAAGACAGATGCCCTTGAGGAAGATAGGCTTACCATTGAGTAGTAGCTGTTTGCCGCGGCCCTCTATGGTGCGGAAGCCGATGGAGTCGACCATCACTTCGCTGCCCAGACCTATCTCTACGTGGTAGCGCTTGGGACTCTCGGGCGACCATAGTTGCAGGTTCTTTACCTTGAGGGCGGTCTGTACGGTGCCGTCGGCTGTGGTGGCCAGCTGCTGCTTCACCTTGAGCTCGGGGATGCTGAGGGTGACGGTCTGTCCGGCCTCGGCCTTGTTGAGCTTGGCGCTGAAGGTAATCTGCCGTTGGCTTTTCTTGCCTGTAGGGGTCTTGTCGAGGCTCAGCTTGTAGTTCTCTACATAGGTGGGCGCTACGCTCACGAGCATCACGTCGCGAGTGATGCCGCCGTAGTTCCACCAGTCGAAGATCTGCGTGGGCACAGCTTCGGCATGGCGCTTGTTGTCGACCTTCACGATGACGGTGTTGCTGCCATCACGCATAAGGTCGGTGACGTCGTAGTTGAAGGGGGTGAACCCGCCTATGTGGTGTCCTGCCTTGCGCCCGTTGACATATACATGGGTGTCGTAGTTGACAGCACCGAAGTAGAGCAGTGTGCGGCGTCCCTCCTCGGGGTGATACTCGAAGCTGCGCTTCAGCCACACCGTGCCCTCATAGAAGAAGAGCTGTGGGTCTTGTGTGTTCCAGTCGCCCGGCACGTGCATCGTGGGCGACTTGTCGAAGTCGTACTCAATGAGGTCTTCGGGACGCTTGGGCTTGGCGTCGGCAAAGAAGCCCCACCGCATGGGGTTCATGCGATAGTCGTAGTAGCCCTCTTCCTGCACGTCGACGATGTAGTTCCACTCTCCGTTCAGCGAGGTGGTGTTTCGGGCCAGCACGTTGGCTACTTGGGGAATCTCTTGGGCTGTTGCCGTTGTTGTTGAGAGGGAGACGAGAAGGTATAAAAGGATAAACTTTTTCATCATATCGTGGTTCTAAGTATTTGAATAATCCCCTCTCTGCATGATTATACTAGAATCTACTGGAGAAGGGATAAGGTGTTTAAGCTAGCTATTTGACAAAGGAGTTATCGCATCATGGTCTTTATGCTCAGTGGATAATCGCCTAACGTGACTTGACAGATGTACATTCCCGGAGCTATCGATGTGGGGAGTGTGTATTGGTGCGTACCAGACTGTTGGAAGAAACTGGCTTTGTGTATCTCAATGCCGTTTACCGCCAGCAGCTTTATGCTTACCTGCTGGCTGTTGCTGAGGGTGTAGACCAATACTCCATTGTCGGTAAGGTAGGCGCCGTCGTGGGTGGTTGCCTCGATGGAGGTGTCGATGTAGTCTTCCTCTGTGTAGCTGGGCTGCACGTAGGTGGGGAAGAATTCGGTGCTTTCCTGCTCCGTATCGGCTAGACACGCCTTCGTGATATGCTCTACGAGGCTGTTGATGTACACCTCAATGGCGGTGTAGCCACCTGCGTTGGGGAATTCTTGTGAGGCATCGGCATCGCTCTCGGAGTTGAGCCCATTGGCACGCTCCCAAGCATCGGGGATACCGTCGTTGTCGGTGTCGCGAAGCTGAGGACCTTGTGCGTAGGTGGGGTAGCCTTCGGTATCGGCCTGGGAGTCGATGATGCCGAGCATCTTGCTCTTTGAGCCTTTGTAGGTGTTGGTGCCTTCCTTGACCTCACGCACGATACGGCGGTCTATGGTATCGCGCATGAGCGATGCTCCTACATAGGCCAGCACTTTCTCATAGGCGATGGCTGCGGTGTGTTGGAACACGGGGGCCATAGCATACTCTGAGTCGGCGTGGAGCTTGATGCTATCGGGCACAGAGCCGTTGGGGTGTATGCCGGCCTTGTTGTCGGCATTGACCTTGTCGATGTTCTTCATCGCAGTGGAGTTGCTCTGTATGTTGGGGCAGGTGTTGTCGAAGTAGTTGCCGCCTACAAAGAACTGTCCCCACACGCCTTTCTTATTGGTGTTCTTGCCATCATCGGCATTGGGCGAGAAGATACGGTGTACGACGCTGTTCTTCTTGGCTGTAGCCGGGCCTGGCTTGTAATAGTTGTTGACGAAGTTGTATGAACCGCCTTCACCGGCATATCCGCTGTTGTCGCTCCAGTTGTAGAAGACGTTGTTGCGCAGGTCAACACGCTCATCCTCGGGACGGCCTGTGTATCGGCTACCGCAGAGACGGGGCACACGGCTCTTGTGATGGGCCATGAGGTTGTGGTGGAAGGTAGCTCCCTCGCCGCCCCAGATGCCGCCATAGCCGTGGCTGCCCTTGCCATGCACGGAGGTGTTGAGACTCTCGCTGACAAGGCACCACTGCATGGTGAATTCCTTGTTGCCATAGAAGGAGGCACACTCATCGGTGCTCCAACTCATGGTGCAGTGGTCAAGGATGATTCCTTTGCGGTTGCGGCCCCACATGGCATCGTTCTCTACGGCTCGCTCGTCGCCCATGCGGCAACGGATGTAGCGTATGATTACGTTGTGGGCATCGAGGTTCATGGTGTGTCCCTTCAGGCAGATTCCGTCGCCGGGAGCTGTCTGGCCTGCGATTGTGAGGTTGCCGTTCTTGACACTGAGCTGCGACTTGAGCTCTATGGTACCCGATACATCAAACACGATGATGCGGGCGCCGCTCTGCGCAATAGCCCAGCGCAATGAGCCCTGTCCGGTGTCGTTCAGATTGGTCACGTGCAGTATCTTGCCACCACGGCCGCCAGTCACGTAGCGGCCATAGCCATCGGCACCGGGGAATGCTGGCAAGCTGTCGGTCTGCGCCACGAGGCCCAGGCTCGATGCCAGAAGCAAGGATAGTAGGATATTCTTTTTCATCATTTATGAGGTTATGACTTCGTTTTTGCTGTTGGTATCAGAAGGTTACCTTCTTGATGCTCTTGTCGGCCATGGTAATCTCTACGCTGCTGAGGTCGTCGGCGACCTTGACAGAGGTGACGGGGCTGAGCTCTTTCTTGCTGAATGCCTTGTTGCCCTTCTTCCACAGGTGGAGGGTCACAATGATGTGCTGGCCATCGACTGCTTTCTCGCTCATAATGAGGCTGCACTGATCGCTTACAGGATGCAGGCCTGTGGGATAGTGTACACTAGTCTTGTCCCATCCGTAGAGGGGCACTGTAGCCAGCTTGTACTCGCCATTGCCGATGATGACAGCATCGGGTACCTGCTTTGATTTCTCGATGCTGAATGTCTTGTCCTCGACCTTGGGCAGGGTGTAATGTCCCAGACGGATTGTTGTGGCTGTAGGAACAGATACTCTGTCGATGCGGAGCACTCCATTGGGGAGGGGGATATCGGCCAGGTTGTACTTGATGTCGCGGTTTGTCTCTAGCTCGGCGTCGCGGCGGTAGATGCCTTCCTCAAAGCTCTTGAAGGTGTAGAGGCGCAACACTTCCCACTGATTCTTGGCATTCTTGGTGGCGTAGTTCATTGATACCTCACCATTCTTCCCGTCGGCCATCCAGGGGAACTCGGTGTGGTAGGCCAGCTTGTTGTAGTTCTCTGAGCTGCGGAACTTCTGCCAGTCGTTGGCAACTGTCTCATGACACCATGAACGCATCTCGGCACCACCGACGTTGGGATAGTCGGTAATCATCAGGTTGGTGGCGGGCTGCAGCTTGTTGTATACGTTGCCCTTCTTGAGCTCCTTCTCCCATGGACCATTGTTTTCCTTGGCTGTCCAGAAAGGATTGTCTGCAGGGAGCAGCAGAGCAAGAAATGCTTTACCACACCAGTATACACTGCCTCGGCAGCTGTAGATTTGTACGGCTGGTTCGTAGGGGCCATAGAAGCCAAGAGTGGGGACATTGTCCTCAAGGAAGTTGGGGTTCTGGGCAAACTGAAGCAGGGTAGAAGAGGCTATGCGACGCATCCAACCGAAGTTGATATCGGCATCTTTTTGGTAGCCGAGCAGTGCCAAAGGTACTACTGCACCAAAGCGGTAGGGGATGCTTCGGCCCCACATGTTCATGCGTCCATCGGCGTTGAACATATAAGGATAGTTGTCAACGAGGTCGAGCTGATTCTTCATGAACTGTGCTGCATACTCGGGATAGAAGTGACCGTACATCTGTGCCCATATGGGACCGTACATCTGGAAGGCCCACATGCTGTAGTAGTCATAGGCAGGAGCATCGTTGTACCATCCTTCGCCACGATACAGGGCGAGGAGTTTCTTCAGACAGTCCTCCATGCGCCAGTCGTTGACTTCGTATCCTTGCTCCTTGAAGAAGCTGATGACAAAGACATTGAAAAACATCCAGTTGCTGCCGATGGTGGGGCCATTACCATAGCTGAGCATGGTGGCTGCCAACTCATCTTTCTGAGCCTGTGTAAGGGGATCCCAAAGCACATTCTTGGCTGTAGAGAGCGAGATGGCCAATGCACCGAACTCTACCAATATCTGGCTGGGGCCACCATTGGGTGCACGGTGCTTGATGTAGCTGGGGCTCTTGGGATTGATGAGGTTGAGCAACTGGTGGCGGTAATAGTCGGCCACTTTGATGCCGTTGAGTGTCAAGTCGGGGTTCTCCTTCAAGAGCGGAGCTGCGAGGAAGAGCGTGCGGCAGAAACCCTCAAGCTTGGCTGTAGGAACTTGTCCATTGTCTCTGGGGTAGGTCTTGTCGAACTGCTTGGGAAAATACATCGGATCATCAATGTCACGGATGTAGGTGAAGGCACCGTCGAGTAGCCATTCGGCAACATCAATCCATCCTTGGCGGTCGAGTCCAGTGTAAGGACTCACCTTGTAGTTGGGAGAAGGGATGGTGAAGGTCTGTTCGATACTGTGGGTGGGGGTAGCCACCTGTGCAAAGGCATGCGCTGCCGGCAACATCAGTATGCCCAGGAGCAGTCGCTTGAGAGTGTTCTTTTTCATTTTTACGTTTGTTTATCAATAAGCTAATACAATGATTGCTGCCCGGGACTGTAATGCCGGGCAGCAATCCAATGGGGTTGTCAATTAAGGTCGCGATACTTAATCAGCGGATTCTTGGCTGCTGTAGTCTCGTCGAGTCGGCGCACAGGCGTAGTGTGCGGAGCGCTCTTCACCATGTCGGGATCAGAGAGGGCCTCCTCGGCCACGCGGTGCATGATGTCGATAAAGTCATCGAGTGTCTCCTTCGACTCGGTCTCCGTAGGCTCTATCATGATGCTCTGGTGGAAGAGCAGCGGGAAGTAGATGGTAGGAGCATGATAGCCATAGTCGAGCAGGCGCTTGGCGATGTCGAGTGTGGTGACACCAGTGCTCTTGTCGGCCAAGCCATCGAAGACAAACTCGTGCTTGCATACCGTGTCGACGGGGAGGTAGTAGGCATCTCGCAGGCTCTCCTTTACATAGTTGGCATTGAGCGTGGCGATGGGACCCACATGCTTGATGTCCTTGCCCAGACTTAATATATAGGTATAGGCTTTCATCACCACACCGAAGTTGCCCATGAAGGCAGCTACACGGCCGCAAGCGGATTCAGAATGCTGAATTTTGAACTTACCATTCTCTTCCTTTACGACTCTCGGATTGGGCAGGCAATCTACCAAGTGTGCAGCTACGCCTACAGGACCGCTACCGGGGCCACCTCCACCGTGAGGTGTAGAGAATGTCTTGTGCAGGTTGATATGCATGATGTCAAAGCCCATATCGCCGGGGCGTGAGGCACCGAGCATCGGGTTGAGGTTGGCTCCATCGTAGTAGAGCAATCCGCCTGCCTCATGTACGAGACGGGCAATCTCCACGACCTGAGTCTCGTAGATACCGAGGGTGTTGGGATTGGTCATCATAATACCTGCAATAGTGTCATCGAGCAGGCCCTTGAGGTCGTTGGTGTCGACGGTACCATTGGCTGTGGATTTCACCTCCACGATTTCAAGTCCGCAAACAGCAGCACTGGCTGGGTTGGTTCCGTGTGCACTATCGGGTACGATAACACGGGTACGCTTGGTATCGCCACGCAGCAGGTGGTATTGACGCATCACCATGAGTCCGGTGAGCTCGCCATGTGCACCGGCAAAGGGTGTCAAAGTGAAGTCGGCCAGTCCCGTGAGCTCGCTCAGTGCGCGTGCCGTATGGTAGTATATGGCCAGCGCACCCTGCACGCTCTCCTCATTTTGCAGAGGGTGCAAACCGCAGAAGGAGGGATGGTGGGCAATCTCTTCGTTAATCTTGGGGTTGTACTTCATGGTGCAGCTGCCCAAGGGGTAGAAGCCTGTCTCCACACCGAAATTCTTGTTCGATACGTTGGTATAGTGGCGCACCACATCCAGTTCGCTCACTTCGGGAAGCTCGGCAGGTGTCTCGCGAAGCAGGTTGGCGGGAATTGTGAATTGTGAATTGCCAATTGTCAATTCTGATTTGGGGAGGCTATAGCCTACGCGTCCAGGGCGTGAAATCTCAAATATCAGTTTATCGTAGTATTTCATAGCTGTACCTCCTTGATAAGTTTAACAAGTTCGTCAATCTGCCTTTTGGTGCGCTTCTCTGTAGCGCAGAAGAGGATGCAGTCGTCCATGCCTTCACGACAGTCGCCCAAAGCTATACCGGCCATGTAACCTTGTTTGGCGAGGTATTCTTGCAATGCCTTGACGGGCAGAGTGGCACGTAAGGCAAACTCCTTGAGGAACGGAGCATCGGGGAAGACGGGAGTGAAGAGCCCTGTCTTCACCAGTTCATCGTGCAGATAATGGGCGGCACCGTAGCTCTGCTCGTTCACTTCGCGCAGCCCCTGCTTGCCCATCAGTGCAAGGTAGATGGTGATGTGCAATGCCATGAGCGACTGGTTGGAGCAGATGTTACTGTTGGCCTTTTCACGACGGATATGTTGCTCGCGAGCCTGCAGGGTGAGTACGAAAGCACGCTTGCCGTCTACATCCTTGGTGGCACCAACGATACGTCCGGGTAGCTTGCGCACCAGTTCCTTCTTGCAGGCGAGGAATCCCACATAAGGACCACCGAAGCTCAGAGGTATACCCAAGGGCTGACCGTCGCCACAAGCAATGTCGGCGCCCCATGCAGCCGGTGTCTTTAGCACGGCCAGCGATGAGGGGTCGCAATGCATAATCATGAGAGCCTTGGCGGCATGGATATCGTCGGCAAAGCCGGTGTAGTCCTCGATGATGCCATAGTGGTTGGGCGAACCTACGAGTACGCCAGCCACATCGCCTTCGGCCAGCATGGCCTGCATAGCTGCGCGATCGGTGTGTCCGTTTGCTTCGGGGATGATATCTACGTTGATGCCCTTATACTTGGCATAAGTGTTGATGATTGAGACCAATGTGGGGTTTATCGTAGCTGACACCAATACGCGATTTTTCTTCTTAGCCTGAGCCACGGCCATGAAGATAGCTTCAACAGCGGCCGTAGCACCATCATACATGGAGGCGTTGGTGCAGTCCATGCCTGTGAGTTCGCAGATGTGACTCTGGTATTCGAATATATACTGCAAGGTACCTTGCGAGATTTCCGGTTGGTAGGGTGTGTAGGCGGTGAGGAACTCGCTACGTGAAAGTAGGGCATCTATGGCAGATGGGGTGTAGTGGTCGTATGCACCGCCACCTGCGAAAATAACCTGCTGTTGGTTCTGCTCGCCAAGAGCCTTGAAGTAAGCACGTATCTCCTCTTCAGACATGGCTTCGGGCAGGTCGTATTCTTTCTGCAGACGTACGCTCTCGGGGATATCGGCGAAGAGGTCGTCGATACTATCGACGCCAATCTTGTCGAGCATCTGACGGATGTCGTCAGGTGTGTGGGGTATGTATTTGTTCATGGTTGATGGAAAGGCTCCCCTAACCCCTCCCAAGGAGGTGAATACTAATCCAACGAAAGGGGTTAGCGGAGATTATATTATTCAATATTATATACAGTTGCAGCGATGTGTGAAGCTCCCTCTCCTTGGGAGAGGGGTGGGAAAGGCATCTCCTTCCTTACTCACAGATCTTCTCGTATGCAGCAGCATCGAGCAGGCTGTCGAGCTCTGAAGGGTCAGCAAGTTCAACCTTGATGATCCAGTTCTCGTAAGCATCCTGGTTGATGAGTTCGGGCTCACTCTCCAGTGCGCTGTTGATCTCGATGATGGTACCGCTAACGGGTGAATAGAGGTCGCTGGCAGCCTTTACACTTTCTACAGCGCCAAACTCTTCGCCCTTGCTGATTTCATCACCTTCTGAGGGAAGGTCTACATACACGATATCGCCCAGTGAGTGCTGTGCATAGTCGCTGATACCGATGAAACCTACATTACCTTCTACTTTGACCCATTCGTGTGAGTCGGCATACTTGATGCCTTCGATTACTTTGCTCATAAAACTGTTAAATTTAACGGCCTCCCCCTTCCCCTCCCAAGGAGGGGTGACTATGTTTGAGGAAGCTGTTGTTAATACTATTATTC